>JABRVX010000009.1 GCA_039961735.1 Fimbriimonadia bacterium | reverse complement strand
GCCCCGAGGCCCGCCACATGCGCGGCCTCGAAGCTCGTCACCAGGCCTCGGTAGTCGGTGGGGGGACCACCGAACAGGTCGCCGATACCGGGTACTTGGTCGAATGAGGCGAGGTAGTCGGGGTAAGGGAAGTGTAGGAAGCGCACGCGGCCGAGCTTTGCGTCCACAGCCATCGCCCAGGGATCGCACTGGCGGTATGCGGAAGTCTGCAGGTAGGCCTCGTCTACGTCGGGCGTAAGAGGCATACGCTCCCAGTCGCCTTCACGACGCCGCACGATGGTGTGCGCGCGGAGCCAGGGGGCGAGGTCTGCGGAGACGCGAAGTTGGAGGTTGCGAACCCGAGCCTCGTCTTGCCAGAACTTCGCGCCGATGCGCAGTTCGGCGTCGCCACGAATGCCGGGAAGCCCACGGAATTGCCAGCCTGTATCCTCCTGACCCTCCACTTCCCAACCAGGTAAAGGTGACTCGGACCCCCTCTCCAACCCTCCGCCTTCCGCTCCGCTCCAGGGGGAGCGGGTGAGGACCTTCCAGCCAGTGGAGGCGGTGCAGAGCGTCGCCCCACCGATACCTAGGACGATGGCGAGTACCGACAGCCAGCGGATCAGCATGTGTAGAACGGTTCGCCCGAAGCCCGTATACGTCCTCTGGAGGCAGGGAGCATTGGACATTCGACGAATGACCCAGCGTGACTAGCAGCATGACACCGCGCCAGAGGGTGCTGACCGCACTCGAGCGCCAGGAACCCGACAGCGTGCCGTACGAACTTCCCTACGGCAGCTTTACCCCCGCACTGATGGAGGTGTTCCGCAACGAGACAGGTGCCGACGACCCCGAGGAGTACTTCGCTTACCCGGTGCGCTCCGTCTCCTTCGGCTGGCCGTCGGCCGAGGAGCGCTGGCGAACCTATTTCGCCTACTACGATAGCCTCCCGGAGGGAAGCAGTATAGGTGGGTGGGGCGAGGCGCAGGTACCCGGCTCCATGTTCCACTTCACGCGCCACGTGGCGCCGTTGCGAAACGCCGAGAGCGTCCGAGCTATCGAAGAGTATCCGCTGCCCGACTTGGAGGCACCCCGCTTCTGGTCGCACTTGGCAGAGGATGTGGCGGCCTTGCATGCTCGAGACCTGGCAAGCATGGGCGAGCTTGGTTGCACGATCTTCGAGACCTCTTGGGCCATCCGCGGCCTGGAGGAGTGCCTGATTGACATGCAGTGCAGGCCGGAATTGGCGGAGGCGCTGTTCGAGCGGGTCACGCAGGTTCGCGAGCGGCAAGCTCGACGCTATGCAGAGGCGGGGGTGGACATTCTCCGCCTGGGCGACGACATCTCGGGGCAGAACGGGATGATGTTTAGCGTGGACCTGTGGCGACGGCTGCTGAAGCCTCGCCTAGCGCGCGTGATCGCCGCAGCACGCGAGGTAAACCCGGACATCATCGTGTTCTATCATTCGGACGGCAACTGCGCCGACGTCGTGAGCGAGTTGGCGGACATTGGTGTGGACGTGCTGAACCCGGTGCAGCCGGAGTGCATGGACCCAGCAGCGATGAAACGCGAACACGGGCACCGGCTGGCCTTCTGGGGCACCATCGGCACGCAGACCACCATGCCGTTCGGATCGCCCGAGGACGTGATGGAGGAGATACGGGTGCGGATGGAAACCGTGGGGTGCGGCGGCGGGTTGCTGCTTGCCCCCAGTCACATTTTGGAGCCCGACGTGCCCTGGGCGAACGTGCTTGCGTTCTTCGAGGGCATCCGGCGATACGGGAACTACAGCTGATTCGCGCTTGCTGCACCCTGCGTCAGTATTCGCGTATATAGTTATTATGCAAGAGGGCAGGGTAGAACGAGGCACGGGAGGGAACATAAGATTTTTGGGACTGGCTGTCGTTGCAGTGGCGGCCCTCGTACTTGTGATAGGTCAGGCCACCAAGCTACCGAAGGCCGGAGACAAGACCCCGACCTTCTCGGTTAGCACCATGGACGGGAAGACACTGTCGTCCACCGACCTAACTAAGCAAGGACCGGTTCTTCTTCTGTTCATCGGGCATTCGTGCCCCACGACGCATGTGGTCTTCAAGCACTACAACAAGCTCGATGAGCAGATCGCGGGGTCCGGGATCAAGCGTTACATGGTGTTGGATGCGAAGGCCAACGCCGCCAAGTCGTTCGTGGCCAAGCACTCAGCCAAGATCCCGGTGCTGCTGGACCCCGAGAAGAAGGCGTTTCGCGCGTTTGGTCTGACGAAATCGCCGGCCACTGCACTGCTGACGAAAGGCGGCAAGGTAGCGAGGTTCGATCTCGGTATCAGCCGCTCCATCTTGACCGCGACGGCTACCGAGGCGTACAAGCTGACTGGCAAGAACGCTCCGAAGTTGGACTTCGCCGAAGCCCCCGCCAACACGACTGTGGGGTGATCGCTGTAAGCTGGTGCCCTCCGTGAGAGGGCCTTCGCTCGACGGGCCGCCGTCCGTCCGGACGGCGGCCCGTTGTCTGTGCCGACGGGTATTCTTTTCGCCGTGCACCCCTTGCTTGCTTGCTCCGAGACCGTGGTGTTCGATCTGGACGGAACGCTGGTCCTCTCGCACATCGAGTTCCCCCGCCTTCGGTCCGCGGCCATCGCCCTGGCTGATGACGTCGGATACCCGATTGAGACCCTAGAAGGCTTGGACAGCCTCGCGATTTCTTACCGTGTCTCGGAGTGGCTACCGACCGCACACCGCGAGGAGTTCCTACGCCGTGCCTTCGAAGAATTCGAGGCTATCGAAGGCGAGTATGCAGATGGCGTGTCGTTACGAAAGGGGGCCTTAGATCTGCTGCGTGCCCTCGATGACTTGGGTCTGGCGGTGGGGATCGCGACGCGTAACAGCCAGCGAGTAGCGGAGAGAATGGTGCGAGACACCGGCTTGCCAATCCAAGTGATCGTGGGGCGGGACCGAGTGTATCGAGTGAAGCCGGAGCCCGAGCACGTGTGGGCGGTCGTGGACGCTCTGGGAATGCCCCGACGAAACCTTTGCGTGATCGGAGACCACTACATGGATGTTCGCGCAGGCAAGAACGTCGGTGCGGCTACCGTGGGGGTCATTCCCGTGGGTGGCACCGCCGAGTGGTTCTCCCCGTGTCCGCCGGACGTGATCGTCAGCGAGCTGACCGAGCTGATCCCCGAATGACCTCCGTCCTGATCGTAAACTGGAACACGCGCGAACTGCTTGCGGAGTGCCTCGGGTCGCTTCCTATAGGCTTCGGCGGCGAGGCTCACGAGGTCTTAGTCGTGGACAATGGCTCGACCGACGGTAGCGTGGCGATGGTGAGGAAGAGCTTCCCCGAGGTCCGGCTGGTCGCGCTTGCGGGCAACCGTGGATATGCGTCCGGGAATAACTTAGCGGCGGGCAAGGCGACGGGCGACGAGCTCATGTTCCTCAACGCCGATACGCGGCTGCGTCGAGGATGTGTCGAGGCTTTACGGATGCGCCTCTATGCGAATGCGAAGATAGCCTTGGTTGCACCCAAGCTGATCCTGCCGGACGGCAGCGTCCAGGCTTCTTGCCGAGGTTTTCCCTCGCCCCTGAGCGTGGCAATGGATGCGATAGGTTTGGCAGCACTGTTGCCCCGTGCGTTCGGCTCCTACCGCATGCGCACGATGGACTACGGCGTTGCCCAACGAGTGCCGCAGCCGATGGCCACGTGCTGGCTGATGAAGCGCTCGGCATGGGAGCGCGTCGGTGGTTTCGACGAGCGGTTCCCGATCTTCTTCAACGACGTGGATTGGTGCCGGCGTGCGGCGAACCTCGGACTGGAAGCCTGGTACGAACCGGCTGCCGAAGTGGAGCATGTCGGTGGGGCGTCTACCCGGCAGGTGCGTCCGCAGATGGTGTGGGAATCGCATATCTCGTTGCTCAGGTACTATCGGAAGCACCTGCCATGGGGGGCGGGTTCGCCGATGTACTGGATCGTCGTGCCACCGGTGATCCTCGGCGCGTTGGTGAGGGCCAAAGGATGGCATGACGGATTTCGACCTGACCGTGACCATCGCGAGCTGGAACACCCGTGAGCGTCTGCGGGACTGCCTGAGCTCATTAGTTGCGCTCTCGGACGAGGCGCGAACTCAGATCATCGTCTTTGACAACGCCTCCTCGGACGGGAGCCCCGGAATGGTGCGCGAGTGCTTTCCACAGGTGACCTTGCTCGAGTCCGAAAAGAACCTCGGCTTCGGCGCGGCGCACAACCGCGCGATGGACGCAGGATCTGGCAGGTACTTCCTCGCACTCAATCCGGACGCGATCGTGAGGCCTGGCACCCTAGCGGGTCTGGTGGCATTCGGCGATTCGCATCCGAGGGCCGGGATTATCGGACCGCGCATCGTCAACCCGGACGGCACGTTGCAGTACTCCTGCAGGCGATTCCCCACCATAGAGGCAGCGCTCTTTCGCAACACTCTCCTCGGTAGGCTATTCCCCAAGAATCGCTTCACAGGGGACTATCTGATGCGTGACTGGGCACACGACGAGCCGAGGCAAGTGGACTGGGTGTCTGGGGCGGCGATGATGGTACGGGCCGAGATGCGGGCCGATATCGGCGGCTTCGACGAGCGCTTCTTCATGTACTGCGAGGACGTGGATTGGTGTCTACGTGCGCATCAGGCGGGCTGGGAGGTGTGGTACGCACCGGTCGGCGAGATAGTGCATGTGATTGGCAGTAGCACCGACCAGGTCGCCAATCGCATGATTCGCATGTTTCACCACAGCATGTGGCTGTACTACAAGAAGCATGAAGTAGGAAAGGTCTCGCCATTGCTACGACCCTTGGTCCCGCTCGGACTGTGGTTGAGGGGCTCGCTGTTCATAACCAAGAACCGGTGGGATGCGTTCGTTCGGTGGCTTCGGAAATGAGGCCGCGCATCGAGTGGTGGCTGGCCGCAGTAGCGCTGTTCCTTGCACCGTTCGTTGCGTCATACTTCGCCTACGGACTGTGGCCTGCCGAAGGAGTCGATGTACTAACCGGATTGCCATCGGGGTCTGCGCCAGAGTTGGGCCACCTGCTCGTAGGTGCTCCCATCCTCGTCGCCTTCGTCGTTGCGGCGTGGCGAATGCCGGTATTCCGGCTGCCTACCATGCCACTGCTAATCACCTTTCTGATCTTCTGGGTACTACTCGTGCTATCGCGGATCGGGACAGTATTTCCTGCAACGGTATCCGCGGAACTGGTTCGTTGGTCGGTATGCCTCTGCACGATGCTGGTAGTCACGGGGGTGACGGGACGCGGCCGTTACGCCTTGGCTCTCGGCGCTGTGCTCGCGCTAGCAGGAGCCTTAGAGGCGCTGTGGGCAGTGAGACAGTATCTGAATACCTTCCGAGACGTACCTAACTGGCGGGTATTCGGCACCTTCTTCAACCCCGACTTCCTTGCAGGTTACCTGGTCATGGTCGCACCGCTAGCCATGGCGTTCTTTGCGCGAGCGGAGCGGCTTCGTGCCGTGCTGACTGGGCTGTTAGCGTTTCTTTGCTTGGCCGCAATCGTGTTGACAGGTTCACGTGGGGGCCTACTATCTCTTGGCCTAGCTACGCTCGCATTTCTACTGTGTGCGTGGTGGAACCGAGAAGCAGACCGACGCTTGCTGCTCCGGAGTGGTGGAATCCTCGCAGGAATAGCGTTGCTGTTCCTGGTTCTGCAATCGCAGGGCGGCCCCGCACGTGTGATTGCCGCGGAAGGCCAAGGGGAAGGGCACTCCGCTGCCTTCCGACTCCACCTCTGGCAGGACTCGGTACGTATGGTGGCGGCCAGGCCGTTGCAGGGGTTCGGGCTCGGATCGTTCCCGTGGGCGCGCGGACCTTATGGCTCGGTTGGCTTCACGCGACTTGCACACAACAGCTATCTGCAGGTGGCTTCGGAAGCGGGTGTGCCTGCGCTCCTGGCACTGTCTGTCGTGGGTGGTATGTGGTTTCTGCGAGTGGGGCGCCGTGAGGCAACGCCTGTGACGGACAAAGACCTCTTCCTCGGAGTGAGTCGCCCGCTTCTACGATCTGCGGTGCTAGCTGCGGTTGTGGGCGCGGGGGCACACAACGTTATTGACTCCGACCTGTATCTGTTCAGCCTCAATCTCACGCTCTGGTCTCTGTTAGGTCTCGGGCTCTCACTCGCAGTAGACGGCACGACGCCCGTGTTGCTGCCGAAGCGCAGCTTTGCACTGGGTGCGACGGTCATCGTAGCAGTGCTGGGGATCGCGCTCGTGACGCGTGCGATTGCCAGCCTCATAGCGGTGCAGGCGCAAGCGGCACTCGAGTCGGGTGACTATGCCGAAGCGAGGCGTGGCTTCGAGGCTGCGCTGGCTTGGGCGCCGAATGACAGGCGATACTTGGTGGCCGCGGGTCGCCTTGCCTTGGCAGCCCGGGAAGAATGGACGGCGGCTCGGTACTTCCGCCGAGCGATGCGTAGTGAGCCGTCCGCCGAAGCGTTCACGGCGATGGCGTTGGCGTACCTGGCTATGGGTGAACAGTCGGGGGCAGCAGACATGTTCCTTCTGGCAGCACATGCAGACCCCTATTCACTCGAAGCGCTTCGCGGGTTGATGAGGACACGCAAAGCACTCGGCGATGGTGATTGGGTTGCGGCGGCAGAGCGCATCGTGAGCCTTCGGTCCTCGACGCACGCCACGGTGCGTGCAGTGCCGGAAATCGTCGAGACGGCGTACGCAGAAGCCGATGCTGCGCTCGGTGAGGCTGCCGAGCAGGAAGGAAATGCCGGAAAGGCACTCGGGCACTATCGGAGGGCGTTCGAGGATCTCGTCCGATTCTTGCGCGTAACCTATCCGATGTCGCTCGAGAGGGGCCGGTTCGCTCCGGTTCGGGAGGAGCGTGCGGAAGAGGTGCTCGACCTCTACTTCGAGACCTTGGCCAACCTGGTGCGGCTGACACCCTCTGAGAAGGAACGTGCGGGACTCCGCAGGACTGCACTAGACGTGGTCGAAAGCTTGCGGGACGTGTTCGAGCGCACGAAGCGTGTCGAAGATTGGGATCGCTTCCGAGAGCGGACCGAGGCTGTGCTTGGGTCCTAGACTCACTCCTGGGCGAGCACTACCACCGGGTGCAACTTCGAGGTTCGAAACTCTGCAAGGGCGACCATCTTGTGCTGCTCGTTCAGGATGCAAACGTGCTTGGATTGCGGCGGCCTACTCGGTCGCACCGGATTGCCATGAAGAAGCGAAACGAGACCTGCTGGAGCCGGAGTGAACGCATCGAGGTGAGAGAGGGCGTCACGGCACGGTAGCAGCGGAGTGCTTTCTGATATCTCGCTAAGCGGCACTGCGTCGGCAATGTCGAATCTGCCGCACGCAGTTCGCGTCAGCGAGGCGAGGTGCCCGCCCACCCCGAGAGCTACCCCAATGTCGTGGCACAGGGTACGCACATACGTCCCCGAGGAGCACTCGCACGTTAACTCTGCGCTTGCGGTCCGCCCTGGTTCGAAGGCATGGAGCGTAAGGGAGTGGATAATCACGGTGCGAGCCGCCCGCTCGACCTCCACCCCGCGCCTGGCCATCTCGTAGAGTCGCTTGCCGCCGTGATGGATCGCAGAATACATGGGTGGAACCTGCTGGATCTCGCCGCGGAATGTGGATAGCACGCGCTCGACGTTCTGGTGCTTCAGGGCGGACGCGTCGCTTTCCTTGGTCACAGCTCCCTCGGCGTCCTGGGTGTCCGTCGCAACGCCGAGTGCCAGGCGAAACGCATATCGCTTGGGCTCCATAACCAAGTAGGGGAGTAATCGAGTGGCCTTGCCGACGGCGATGACCAGCACCCCGGTAGCCAGAGGGTCGAGCGTGCCGCCATGCCCGACGCGCTTCGTGCGTAGCGAGCGCCGAATGGCTGCGACCGCATCGTGCGAACTGATTCCGGAAGGCTTGTCTACGACAAGGAACCCGTCCACTTCGCAACCTCGGCCAGCGTAGTCTTCACCGCGTTGTCGAGCGACCCGTCGAAGGAGCAGCCCGCGGCGTTCCGGTGACCACCACCACCCAACTTGTGTGCGATGGCGGCAACGTCCATCTGTCCTTTGGAGCGAAGGCTTACGCGGACCTTCCCAGGACGGGCCTCGCGAAACAGCACGGCCACCTCGGCATCCTGTATCGCCCGCAGGTGATTGACGATGCCATCGGTGTCGGCATCAGTGCAACCAGTCTCCTCGAAATCGCGGAGTGCGAGCGCCGACCAAACGGTCTGCCCGTCAGCGGAGCGCTGAAGGCCCGCAAGCGCTCGCCCCATGAGCTGCTGGGCCGAGAAGCTGCGGTTTTCATAGGCGTGCTCGAAGATGGACGTGAGGCTGGCTCCGGTGCGAACCCACTTTGCGGCAAGCTCGAGGTGATCCGGACGCGTGTTTGGAAAGCGGAATCCTCCCGTGTCGGTGATGAGACCTGTGAGAAGGGCAGTTGCCATGTCAACAGTGAACGGCACGTCCATCTCGAGAATCACGCGGTATGCGATCTCGGAGGTCGAGGCGGCAGAGGTATCTATCACGCGAACATCGCCGACTGCATCTTGCGGCTGGTGGTGGTCTATGGTCACCAATCGTGGCAGTGATGAGAAGTAGCCGGCAAGTTGGCCGAGCCGCCCCATTCCTTCCAAGTCCACCAGCAAGCCGAGATCTGCCTCGAAGCCCTCGGGGTCGTTGCCAAAGCGCTCCGATGCGGGCAGGAACCGCAGGTTGTCGGGTACGGCATCGTGGCATAGCAGAATGGTCGTTTTGCCAAGAGCATCCAGGGCAAACGACAGAGCGAGCGCGGAGCCCATCGTGTCGCCGTCAGGGTTGACGTGACAGCCGATCGCAATACGTTGCGCTCCTCGCAACACCTCGGCGGCATCTGTGGGTGTGTTCACTCCGTATCGCTCCGAACAGCGTCTTGGATGAGTTTCGTCAGGCCGACGGCGCGCTCGGTGCTGTCGTCGAGGACGAACACGAGGTGGGGCGTCCGCTTCATCCGCATCGCCTTTGCCAGGTGATGCTGAATAAATCCGCTTGCGTGCTGCAAACAGGCGATGGCCTCCTGTTGCTTCTGCTGCTCTGCGAACACCGATACGAAGACACGCGCCGTCAGCAGGTCGGGAGTGACCTTAGCGTGCGTCACTGTGGCCAGGCCCAGGCGAGAATCAGACATCTCTCGCGAGATGATGATTGCCACCTGATGCGCCAACTCGGCTTCCACTCCTGGCAGGCGTTGTTTCATCTTTGCATCCTACAGAAACTCGACATGGAGGTCCTCGAGCGTCACTCGCGGGTCGCCCTCTAAGAGCCGAATCGCGTCTTGCAGTACCGCTTCGGTGACGGGTTTGCAGTTGGTCACCGCGGCAATCGCCAGCTCAGCCCGACGATAGGTGTTCAGCGCCCCGACCTCTGAGATGGATACGTTGAACTTGTGCCGTACGTGAGCCACGCCACTCCGGATGATGGCGCGTTTTTCCTTGAGCGAGCTTGTCGCGGGGAGGGCTAAGCCGACGAATGCTAGCCCGAGGTGAGCGGCCATGCTGATGTTCTACCCCAGAAACGAAGCATCCGGCCCGTGTGGGCCGGATGCTCGCGATCAACCTTCCTTACCTTGGGGGGCAGATCTGTCTACCCTTCTGTTATTCATCTGCCTCTGCCGGCTTTGGCTGTGTACACGACCGGAACACAAGACGTCCCCGCTCGGTCCGAACGGGTGCCGGACTAGTTGAAGAAACCGGGGAGCCTACTCGGCAATCTGCCGGTAACGTTCTTGATGGAGTTTGTTCGATCTCCAAAGCGTCTTACGCTAGAAGCTTCCCCGATGTTCCTTCTCTGACGAGGGTTTGTGCCATCCTTGCGCTGAAAGGTACAGAGAAGAAATGCCGGGTACCACGGAATCCCGCAGCGAACCTAGCCGTCAGTAGTCCCAGTCTATGTCGGTAATCTCCTTAGCATGGCGCTCTATGAATGCGCGCCGCGGCTCCACCTTGTCGCCCATTAGCTTGCTGAATATCTCCTCGGCGCTCTCGCTGTCCACCTCCGGATCGTACTGGACTTGAAGAATGGTGCGGCTCTCGGGGTCCATGGTCGTCTCGAACAGCTCCTGCCCGTTCATTTCGCCCAGACCCTTGAAGCGCGAAACGGTGCAGGTCTTGTTCTTGGCCCGCAAGGACTTCACGATGGCGTCCCGGTCCTCTTCGCTCGCGGCGTAATACCGCTCGTCCTTGCCGGCACGAATACAGAAGAGGGGCGGTTGCGCGATGTAGACGTGGCCCTCCTCTAGGAGTGGTCGCATGTAACGATAGAAGAAGGTCAGCAGCAGGGTACGGATGTGCTCCCCGTCCACGTCCGCATCCGTCATGATAATGATTTTGTGGTAGCGAAGCTTCTTTAAGTCGAAGCTGCCGTTCTGAGACTCCTCCTCCACTCCGTTCGAAGATGTGTGCGAGTTGGCGATGCCGGTCCCGAGGACGGTGATCAGACAGCGGATCTCCTCGTTGGCGAGCGCCTTGTCTATTCGCGCCCGCTCCACATTGAGAATCTTGCCTCGCAGCGGTAGCAGCGCCTGTGTGCGTCGGTCACGGCCCTCTTTGGCAGAGCCGCCAGCCGATTTGCCCTCGACTAGGAACAGCTCGCACAGGCTAGGATCGCGCTCGATACAGTCCACGAGCTTGCCAGGCATGGAGAGGTGTTCGAGACCACTTTGTCGGCGAACCAGTTCGGCGGAGTGGCGCGCCGCTTCTCTAGCTCTACGTGCCACGAGACCCTTCTCCACGATTTTGCGCGCTATGGACGGGTTCTCGTCGAGGAATTCGCCGAACGCCTCGCCGACCGTGGAATTGACCAGGCCCTCGACCTCGAAGTTGGTGAGTTTGATCTTCGTCTGCGCCTCGAATTGAGGATGCTCGAGCTTGACTGAGAGCACGGCGGTAATGCCGTCTCGGACGTCGTCACCGGTGAGGTTGAGGTCCTTGTCCTTCAATATGCCCGTCTTGCGGGCGTAGGCGTTGATCACCCTGGTGAGCGCCGTCTTGAAGCCGCTCAAGTGCGTGCCGCCCTCCGTGGTGTTGATGTTGTTGGCGAAGGTGAGGATCAGCTCCGAGTAGCTGTCGTGATACTGCAGGGCGACCTCGATCTCCACATCGTCCCGCGTGCGCGAGAAGTGGACGACCTTGTGGAGAACGTCCTTGCCTTCGTTCAGGTGCTCTACCAGCTCGCTGATGCCGCGCTTGTGCCGGATGGTGATCGGCTCTTCGCCGTGTAGCTTGTCGTGCCAGACGAAGGTCAGCTTGGGGTTCAGGTACGCGAGGTCCCGAATGCGTGCGAGCATCAGCTTGGGGTCGTAGCGGTGCTCCTTGAAGATGGTCTCGTCGGCACACCATGTCACCCGCGAGCCGCGCTCCTTGCACTTACCCAGCTTCTGCAGTGGCGTTACGGTTACGCCGCGTTCGTATCGTTGCTTGTATAAGGTTCCGTCACGGCAGACCTCGACTTCGAGCCACCTGGATAGCGCGTTCACGACGCTGACGCCCACGCCGTGCAGCCCGCTCGAGACCTTGTAACCGCGGCCGCCAAACTTGCCGCCAGCGTGCAGCATGGTCATGACGGTCTCGAGCCCGGAAAGGCCGGTCTCCTCGTGAATATCAATCGGGAAGCCGCGGCCGTTGTCTCGGACAGAGCACGTACGCTCGTCGATCAGGGTGATCTCGATGCGGTCACAGAAGCCCGCGAGAGCCTCGTCCACCGCGTTGTCCACCACTTCATTGAAGAGCTGGTGCAGCCCTCGGATATTGGGGTCGCCGATGTACATCGAGGGTCGCAGGCGAACGCCTTCGAGCCCCTGAAGTACCTCGAGGTCTTGGGCCGTGTAGCTGGCGTCCGCGTGGGTGTCTAGCTGGCTGTCCGCTCCGGCATCCATGCCTGCGGACTGCTCGCCGATCTGCTCGTTCTGGGCATTCTCGGCGTCGTCGGGAAGAGCCGTCAAGCTGTTCACTCCTGTTGAAGTTCGTATACCGATTTTACCCTGTGCGAGGCCACGAAAGCAGCCGTTTTGGCCCGATTCGGGAGCCATGTCTGGGTATCCCGAAGTACGCCGGGCCACCGAGCAGGCGTCTATAATGCAGGCGTGATTCGTGTGCTGTCGCTCCATGCTCGGATGCCCTTCGGCGGAGCGGAACGGGTGATTGAAACCGTCGCTCGCGGCCTGTCCGGCGAGCGATTCGGCTTCTCATTCTCCACGCTTTACGATGAGGGGCCGGTCGGAGCTCTGCTGCGTGAGGCGGGCTACTCCGTTACGGCCCGCTTGGCGAAGGTGCGAATGGACCCCTTGATCTACCTCCGGCTCAGGAGACTCCTGCGAGAGCAGAAACCGGACTTGTTGCACGTTACGGATTCCACGCTGCCCCTCTTCTGGGCTGGTGCGCTGCGACGAGCGGGGCATGCACCGCCGCTGGTGATCGCCGTTCACTCGATGGGTCACTATGAGGGAAGCCGCCGTTCCTGGCTGTCAAAGAAGATGGCGCTTCCGGTGGCGAGCGCCGTCGTTTGTCTCTCGGAGGCCCACAGAGACTACGTGATTCGTAACGATGGGGCACGGCGGGAAGCCGTTCGGATCGTGCCGGTGGGAGTGGATGTCTCGCGCTTCGCTCCTCCTGAAGCGAAGGATGCGGCTCGGGCCGCCATGGGATTCGTTCCGGACGCCCTCCATGTCGGCATCGTGGGCGCCCTCCGGCCGGAGAAGAACCACGAGATGTTCCTTCGAGTTGCCGAGTCGGTGCTTGCCCTGCATCCGCAGGCACACTTCCATGTCGCAGGGGATGGCACACGGATGGAACATCTTCGGAGACTCTCCACGGATTTGGGACTTGGCGGCAGTGTTACCTTTCACGGGGCGGTGCGGGATGTCGCACCGATGGTGGCTGCCTTCGACGTTCTGCTGCTCACGAGCCACCTAGAGGCGTTTCCCCAGGTTCTGCTCGAGGGAATGGCGTGTGCCGTACCCGTGTGCGCCACAGACGTGGGTTGCGTGCGTGACATAGTGGAGGACGGGCTCAACGGATTCGTTTCGCCGCCAGGCG
Source organism: Fimbriimonadia bacterium (assembly GCA_039961735.1). Classification (NCBI taxonomy): domain Bacteria; kingdom Bacillati; phylum Armatimonadota; class Fimbriimonadia; species Fimbriimonadia bacterium. The sequence continues at coordinate 224,536 of JABRVX010000009.1, read as the reverse complement.
ATGTGGAAGCGATGGCCGCGAATGTGGCGAGACTGCTGGGAGACCAGAACCTTCGGGTCCAAATGGGCGCCGCTGGACGCCGGGTCGTCGAACAACGATACACTCGGGAGATCATGATAGCCGGGTACGGTCAGGTGTTCGAAGAGGCGTGCACTTCCAAGCGATTGGAGGGGAAAGGTTGATGTGGCCGTTCTCCAAAGGTCGGAAAGGGAAGGAGAAGTTCCGCAAGGAGCAGTGGGGCATCGCGGTCATCTACCCCGAGGCGGAGGCTCCTCCACTGCTCTCCATTGCGAACAAGGCAGGCTCCAATGGAGCGATCCCGGGCTACATCGTCCCTCTCGACAAGACGCCGGAGCAGATTGACCTGATGCACGCGAGACTGGAGCATGGCGACTTTGGGGTGGTAACGACGGATCGCAAGACTGCGCTCTCCATCCGGGTCGCGCCACTAGACGCCGTGGCGGGTGCAGCCCAGGAGACGCGCGACAACTCCCCGGACTCGAGCAGGCCAGTGGGCAGGAGAGTGGCCTCGATCCTGGAGCAAGAGCCCGTCATCGCAGCGCTTCGCATCTCAGAGCCCGGCCCGAACCCGGACGCAGCGTGCGGCCTCATGTATCGTCTGGGCGATCGCATTGCGGTTCAGAGTGCGGGGGTGATGCGAGACGTGGGTGTGAATCGCTGGTGGGATGCCGGGGAGTGGACGCAACTCGAGGAGAGAAGCCGCGAGCACCCAGCGTTGCTCTTCTGCACGGTGCCGATTCTGCCCAGCGAGTCTTGGCCGGGGTACTGGGCGGCCACCTTCGGGCTGTATCGGTTCGGAAAGCCGGAGCTGGCAGTGCTACTTCGCGATGAGAGCAGTAAGACGGCGGCTGTAAGCTTCTTGCTGGGTATGGCGTCCTACGTGATTGAAGGTCAAACAATCCTGCCCGGGCAGACTGTCGGGGGTGACGAGAAGCCGCTCCTGCGTGCGCATGCAGCAACATCCGTACCGCATGCTCTGCGAAGCTGCGAGGTGCTGGAGCTGAGGCCTAGCGCAGCGCCGGAAGGCGGGCCACCCTATGCGGACGAGGCGGTGCGCGAGATTATCGGACCATAAGCGGGCGGTTGGGAACCCAGGCGAGGCAACGAGCGTTCAATAGGTACGCATGTCCTCCTTTTCCCATGCGAGGTACCGAAAGGTATCTAAGCAGTCGCCCTATCGCTCCGGGTAGGGCGACTTTTCATTTGTGCCCGGGGTGGCTGTTTTTTGTGCCCGCTCTTCGGCCTGCTCCTGCTCGAAGACCTTCACCGCTTCGAGCATCTCCCGTACCGCCTCGGCGCGGCTTACAACGGCTTCGTCCAGCGGGTCCTTCTCATTTTGCTCGACCGCTCGCTTGATCGCGAGGATCGCTTGGCTCATAAGATTCATGCCGAGTACCCTACGAGAGTGGCTAGCACGATGTACAGCAGGCGGCGGAAGCTGGTCGAGATAGCTGCATAGGTTGTTGGTTCGACCGAGTAGTGTGGCGATTCGAGCGCTCAGGTCGAAGCTATCGGTCTCACGAGTCCTGAGAGCCTCTGCGTGTAGTTCCTCGGTTTCCGCTGCGAGCTGTGCCGCGAGACCAGTGATAAGGGCTGCGAGTCGGTCATATCGCTTGGCCGCGGCCGAAGGGTCGGCGGACATGCCGAGCGCCACGGCTGCGTCGTGCTCACGCAAACTGCCGGCGAAGTCACCTTCCATAGCCAGCACCTCGGACAGGCCCCAGGCGATGTCTGGGTCCTTAGGGGCAAGTTCGCGGGCACGGCGATAGAGGCGTTCGGCCTCCTGAGGAAGCAGGCGGGCAATCTGCACCTCGGCTAGTCCGACCATCGCCTCGATCCAATCCTTGTCCTTGTCGAGCATCTCTCGATAGGCCACTTCGCTTTCTCGTAGCCGTCCGGCCTGCATGAGAGTGCGGGCATAGGCAAGTTGCGTGGAACGCTCCTCTGGCATCAACGATCGAGCACGAACCGCTTCGGCGACCGCCAAATCATGAAGTCCGAGTGAGCTGTACACCGAGGTCAACGTGGCACGAATCTCGGGGTTCAAGGGGTCGCGGTCCACAGCGGTGCGTAGAAGGGAAGCGGCCTCGGCATGGTCGCCTCGCTCGAGAGCGGCCTTTGCGTCGCGCAGAGGCTTGTTCTCTCGATCAGCGGGCGGAGTGGTGATGCCGGATCCCGAACCAGGGTCCACAGGCGGTAGTGGTGGCTGGCTCTCCTCGGCAGCGAGAGGGCCGTTGACGAGCTGCAGGGCTATGGTTCGCGCTGCAGAGGCGGCGGCCATGTCGAGGTCCAACTTGGCGGGGGTTGCTGCACTGAAACTCTGTTGGACCGGCCCCCACACTGGTTCGCGCGCACCATGTCGGTGCAACTCGCCGGAAACTTGAACCGCATCGCCGACGACCTGTGCCGCCACGATGAGCACGTATTTGCACTCCAGCGCTTTTGCGATGTCGGAGATCTGTTGCCGAGAAGGTGCTGCGAACGCCTCCTTCAGCTTCCCCTGTGCGATGGCAAGCTGCACGAGGCGGGATTGCGGTGAGTAGATGATGGGCAGCACCTTGCCTGTTTGATCCAACTCCTGCTCCAGCACGCGCACGATGACGATGTTCGGGTCGGTTTCTGGAGAGGCTGCCGAACGTTCTTGGTGGATAAGCAGGCGTGGTTGCTGCCCCAGGACGGCGGTTGCCCAGAGCAGCCATGCCAGGACGACCGTTTGCCGCAAGTCCTATCCTCCCGCCCGAACCGCACGGAGGCCAGCCCGACATGCAGCGATGCCAGCCTGCGCACCGTTGACGTCGTACCCTGAGCGGGCCTGTGCGTCGTAGGCTTGGATAGCCTTTTCATAGGCCGCCGCCGCATCGTTCATCTGGCCCAGCCGGTAGTGGCAGAGGGCGATCGCCTGGTAAATCCTGCCGGGAAAACGCGCACCGGGCAGAGCCTTCCGGTAGGTCTGGATCGCCTTCGCGTAGTCCGCCTGCTGCTGCTGTGCTTGCGCGATCCTAAGGTAGTTCAGCGACTCCTGGTCCTCGCTCGGGCCAGTCGGTGCGCTTCCCGAGCCGCTGGGAGGTGTCACGGAGACCTCGATAATGGACCTTGGTGCTGGTGGACGGGTGTCGGTGGACGGCGGAGAGGGCATGACCGCGCCGCCTGGCTCGGCCGGCTGTGTTGTGGTCCCAGCGATGTTCGTGTCGTTGTTCGCCGAGCCTTCGCCGCCGATTATCGGCACGATCGGCGGTAGCAGCGCGCCGGTGGGGGCGGACGCACCGGGTGCGACGGTGACAGGTTGCGAGGTTGCGGGTTGCTGTGCGGCCTCGGGACGATAATGGTTGATGGGCGGAACACCAGGCGTTTGGCCCGTCGTCGGTACTTGAGCGTACTCGCGGGAGGTCTCAGTGGCTGCAGGCCGGCCGTTCATCTCGCCTGCCTGGGTCTGCTCGGGTCTGTCGCGGAAGACGATCAGGGTGAACGCCAGTGCGCACACTAGGAACACGATGGCGGTGAGACTTGCCGCGAGCAAAGGCGAGCCTGTTGGAGTGACCGGGCGCTGCACCCGGTAGGTCGGGTAGCCGCGTCGAGCCCGCAGCTCCAATAAGCGCCGCCGGTCCGGCGTGCTGTCCGGGTTGAGAGTCACGAGCTGCTCGAGAGCGTCAATCGCCTGGTCAAGGTCGCCGGTTCGCTCGTGCACCAGCGATTTGAGTGCGAGTGCGGAGGTGTTGGCGGGGTCCGAGCGGAGAATGCCCTCCGCGGCAAGCAGCGCCTCTCCTGTGTGTCCGGCGTCCAGCGATGCGTAACCGTCGTTCAGCAGTTTCTCGAAGTCAATGACCTGAGTAGGGCGAGGCGACAGGAGACGCCGACCGCACTTTCTACAGAAAGCGCTGTCGTCCGGATTATCCGCCCCACAGTGGGTGCATCTCACGATCCACCTCCGGTATCGAACAACGACTCGGCTTCGGCAGGAATCTGCACTCCCAGGTGTCGGTACGCGTGCGGGGTTGCACAACGTCCCCGCGGCGTTCGATTCAGGAAACCGAGCTGAATAAGAAACGGCTCATACACGTCTTCGATTGTGCCGGCATCTTCGCTGATGGCGGCCGCGAGGGTGTCGAGACCAACCGGCCCACCGCCGAATTTGCGGATGATAGTGGATAGCAACGTTCTGTCCACGCGGTCCAATCCGATTGCGTCCACCTCCAGCATTGCCAACGCAGCTTTCGCGACATCGCGCGTGATCACGCCGTCGGCGCGCACCTGGGCATAGTCGCGCACCCTCTTTAGTAGACGATTGGCTATGCGCGGTGTTCCGCGCGACCGGCCGGCGATCTCCTCGGAGCCGTCCGGCGTGCACTTCACGTCCAGCAATGCTGCGGAGCGCTCGACAATCCGCTTCAGGTCCTCGGGCTCGTAGAAGCCGAAATGGAACACCACGCCGAACCGGTCGCGGAGCGGTGCCGAGAGCAAGCCGATTCGTGTCGTGGAGCCGACGATCGTGAAGGGCGGCAAGTTCAGGCGGATGGCGTTTGCGCTGGGACCCTTGCCGATGACGATGTCCAGTTTGAAGTCCTCCATCGCTGGGTAGAGCACTTCCTCTACGGTGCGAGGCAAACGGTGGACCTCGTCAATGAACAACACCTGGTCTGGCTCCAGGTTCGTGAGGATGGAAGCCAGGTCGCCGGGTCGCTCGATGGCAGGGCCAGAGGTGACTCGGACGGGCACTCCCATCTCGTGCGCGATGATGTTGCCGAGGGTCGTCTTGCCGAGGCCGGGCGGTCCGTAGAGGAGCGTGTGGTCTAGCGGCTCACCGCGCGAGCGTGCAGCCTCCACGAAGATGGACAGCCGCTCCTTCATCTCCGCCTGCCCGATGAACTCCCGCAGCCACTGTGGGCGGAGCGAGCCCTCGCCCACGTCGTCGGGTTGCGGTTCCGGTGCCACGATCCTCTGCTCCAGACTGGAGCTCATATCGCCCATCCCCCCACTATCTCCGCGCAACTAGGCTCAACGCTTTCCGCACCAGGTCCTCGACGCTTGCGTGGTGGGAGCCACCGTCCGCCGCGGAAAGGGCGGCTCGGCGGGCCTCGGCCTTCGGATACCCGAGCGCGACCAGCGCAGCCTCTACATCGTCGATCTGTGAGGAGACTGATACTTGGGACACCGCCCTGTCGAGCAACGCCATCTCACCCATCTTGTCCGCAAGTTCGAGGACGATGCGTTGTGCTAGCTTCGGGCCGACGCCCGGGGCTGTTGTCAAGGCTTTGGCCTCGCGGTGTGCCACCGCCTTCGCGAGTTCCCCCGCCCCCATGGATCCGATGAGCCCGAGCGCCGTGCGCGGTCCCACGCCGCTGACGGACCTCAAGAGGTCGAACACGTCTCGTTCCACTGGTCCCAAGAACCCGTACAGGTCCCATTCGCCGTCATGGCAGACCAGTCGGATAAACAGATCCACTGACTCGGGGGCAACGCGCTCCACCGAATCGCTGACCGCCACTTCGTAGCCGACGCCGTTGACGTCCACTACCAGTCGTCCTTTACTGCGCTCGAGAACGGTGCCACGTAGCCTGGTGATCATGGTATTCAACCTGCCTGGATGGGGCAGGGACCTCCGATTGTAGCACCCGAGGCCAAAGGTATACTCCGGCTGCCCGAGAGAACCCCCAGGAGGTCATGCGATGTCAGCCATTATCGGTGTCCAGGGTCGAGAGATCCTCGACTCCCGCGGCAACCCTACCGTCGAAGTAGAAGTCCTGCTGGAGACCGGCGAGGTAGGCAGGTTCGCCGTGCCCAGCGGAGCTTCTACCGGAACGCACGAGGCGTTGGAGCTGCGCGACGAGGCAGAGGCTAGGTATGGCGGCAAGGGCGTGCTCACTGCGGTTGAGAACGTCAATGACGTCATAGCTAGCGAGCTGGTTGGCGAGGACCCTTTCGATCAGCGCGAGATTGACAGACTGCTACTAGAGCTTGATGGCACTACGAACAAGAGCAAGCTCGGTGCGAACGCAATTCTCGGCACCTCGATGGCGTGTGCGAAAGCAGCGGCCGAGGCAGCCGGTCTTCCGCTGTTTCAGTACCTGGGCGGTGTGAATGCCCACGTGCTGCCCGTGCCCATGATGAACATTCTCAACGGTGGCAAGCACGCGGACAGCAATGTGGATATTCAGGAGTTCATGGTGGCGCCGATCGGCGCGAGCAGCTTCGCAGATGCCCTTCGCATGGGAGCCGAGGTGTATCACTCCTTGAAAAAGGTACTGAAGTCTGAGAACTTGAGCACCTCCGTCGGCGACGAGGGAGGCTTTGCCCCCAACCTGTCGGATCAGCGTGCTGCCTTCGACCTGTTGGTCCGCGCCATCGAGCAGGCTGGGTACCGACCCGGTGAGGACGCAGTCATTGCGATTGATCCTGCCGCGAGCGAGTTCTACAAAGAGGGTAGGTACGTCTTCAAGACAGAGAGCGCGAAGACCGGCGAGGAGATGGTCGAGTGGTATGGGGCGTTCCTGCGCGACTACCCAATCGTGTCCATCGAAGACGGGCTCGCTGAGGACGATTGGGACAACTGGTCGAAGCTGACCGCGGCCTACGGAGATCGGTACCAGATCGTTGGTGACGACATCTTCGTGACCAACGCGGAGCGACTCGCTAAAGGCATCGAGCAGCGAACCGCCAACTCCATCCTCATCAAACTCAACCAGATCGGCACATTGACCGAGACGCTGGAAGTGATTGACATGGCGGTTCGCGCGGGCATGACCACCGTGATCAGCCACCGGAGTGGTGAGACGGAAGATGCGACGATCGCCGACCTCGCCGTGGCGGTTAACGCGGGTCAGATCAAAACTGGAGCCCCCTGCCGCTCCGAGCGCGTAGCCAAGTACAACCAGCTGCTGCGGATCGAGGAGAACCTGGGCGAGAGTGCGGTGTATGCAGGCAAGGAGGCTTTCCGCAAGTTCCGGCGGTAGTGATTCCGCGTGGCGACGTGCGTCTGTGGACGACGCACGCATCGAGAAGTCGTGCCCTGATCGCGCGCCTTCGTGGGGATCACGGGCAGTAATATTCCTACGTCATTCGTTGTTATTCGGGCTAAGGCGGGAATCAGCAGAGATCGTGGCGAGTTACGCGAGTGCCGCCAATGAGAAATGACACAGGTATGCGCGAGGACGACTAGACGATGATTGTTGCCATGACGCGCGGTGCTGACGATACTCTCGTCAGCGCGGTTGAGGAACGAATACGCAGTTACGGCCTCGTGCCGATTCGATTGCCTGGCGGCGAGCGCGTGGCCATCGGCATCGTCAGCGCTATCCCCACAGAGACGCGCGAGACCCTCGCCGAGACCTTGCAGGTCATGGATGGCGTGGACCACGTCACCCACGTCAGCCGTCCCTACAAGCTGGCCAGCCGCGAGTTCCACGCAGTAGACACGGTGATCAGCATAGGGCAGACCGAGTTTGGCGGTCGGCGTCTGGCCCTCATCGCAGGCCCTTGCTCCGTCGAGACCGAAGACCAGATGATGGCCGCGGCTCAGACGGTAAAGGCGGCCGGTGGCACGATGCTGAGAGGAGGCGCGTTCAAGCCGAGAACCTCCCCGTATGCCTTTCAAGGACTGGGCAGGGAAGGGCTGAAGATCATGCGAGACGCCGCGAAGGCGCACGGCCTCTCCACCGTCAGCGAGGTCATGTCGCCCGGCGACGTGGCGATGGTGGCAGAGCACGTGGACATGCTTCAGATCGGCGCCCGAAGCATGCAGAACTATCCGCTGCTGGTCGAGGCGGGCGCGTCTGGCCACCCTGTCTTGCTCAAGCGCGGGCCCAGCGCTTCGATTGACGAATTCCTGCTGGCGGCCGAGTACCTGCTATCGCGCGGAGCACGTGACGTCGTGCTGTGTGAGCGAGGCGTCCATCCCCTTGACAAGACCTACGTGAGAAACACTCTGGACCTGAACGCCGTGCCGGTGCTAAAGGAGATATCACATCTGCCGGTGATCGTGGACCCGAGCCATGGTACAGGGTTCGCTCGGCTGGTGCCGCCCATGGCCTTAGCCGCCGTTGCGTGCGGAGCAGACGGGCTGATCGTTGAGATGCACCCGAACCCGCGAGAGGCTCGTTCCGACGCAGCGCAGGCGTTGGAGCCGCCTGTGCTCATCGATCTCTTTAGGCAGGTTTCACGGGTGGCAGAGGCGGTCGGGCGAGAAGCTAGGCTTGCCGAATGACAGAAGGAGAAGGACGCCGGCCACCTGTCCCGCTTCAGGTGGCCGGCTGCGGAACTTTCCAGGCCGCTTTCCGCTAGTACCCGCTATAGGGGTTGCCCTCGCTGTCGTTCCCCGTTGCGCTGGATGATATCTTTCCAACGTCCGGTGACGTGGTGCCGTAGTTATACGCTGCGCCGCTGACCGGGTCGTTGTTGATCGTGGCCAGGTAGGGGCCTTTCCAGTGCGAGGCCACGATGCTCTTGCTCGTACCGGAGTCATCGAGCCCAGTCGCTGGTGCGCTAGTCGCCGTCAGAGCCGACAGACTGGCGGGCCACGCTCCCGTATCATTCTTGAACATCTCTACCGCATTCCGCATCAGTTTCAACTCGGCTCGGAGCGCCGCCTCCCTGCCGCGGAGTCCGGAGTTGACGAATTTCGGGAGAACCACCGCGGCTAGGATGGCGATAACAACTACAACCACCAGCACTTCGACCAGGGTGAACCCACTCCGAAACCTCTTCAACACCATCGCAAGCACCTCGTTCCTATTCGCTCCATCGAGCACATCGGTTCTATTCCACGTTCGGTCGGTCCATGAACATGTTGGTACCACAGCATTCCTGCGTGGTTTGTTCGTCAATCTACTGGACCGCCATCTCAATCGCCGTCTCCGGAGGAGGCTGCGTTGTGCCAATCGCCGATCCCGATGTCATGTAGACGAAAGGCTGCCCAGTAACGGGGTCGCTCTGCACCGCCGAGACGTAGGGGCCGTGCCACAGCACCGCGCGCAGCGGCACTCGCACCCCGGAGGGTAGCAGTCCGTTCGGCGGAGCGCTGGTCGCGGCCAAGTCGTCGAGTGAGGTGGGGAAAAGGTCAGTGTCCGTTTGGTATCGGGCGGTGGCACGGTTATAGATGTCAATCAGTGCCGCGCGGGCCGCGTACCTCGCCCTCACCTGTGCGTCCTGGAATTTCGGGATCACCACGGATGCAAGCACTCCCACGATAATCACCGTGATCAGCACGTCCACCAGGGTGAATCCGCGTCGGCGTCTCATCGGACCTGCCCTACGAGAGAGTAGATCGGCGCTATGACCGAGATGGTGATGAACCCGATGAACACGCCGAGCCCGACGATCATCAGGGGCTCGATGATGGATGTGAGTGACCGGAGCTTGTTGTCCACGTCGGCCTCGATGAACGCCGCGGTCTTTCCGAGTACAGCGGCCAGAGAGCCAGTGCGCTCCCCTACGGCGGTCATCTGGATGATGAGGTGAGGAATAGCGTCAGCCTCCCCCAGAGCCTCCGCGAGGCTTCGACCACCCTCTACACGGGAGGCGACCGACGTAAAGCTGTCCTCGTATACCGGGTTTCCGGTGACCTTGCCGGCGTGAGTCAGCGCTCGGAGCAGCGGCACATTGCACGAAAGCAGGGAACTGAGAACGGCGAGGGCGCGGGCCAACGCCACTTTACGCATGAGATCGCCTGCGATCGGGAGGCGCATCAGCCCCCGCGTCCAGTTCGTGCAAAACGGCCGCTCCTTCATCAGCCGTCGCCAGACCACCCAAAGAGCGACGCAAGTCCCAAAGATATAGGGCCACGCACCGTGCAAGAAACCGCTTACTGCGAGCAGTGCCTGGGTGCTTGTCGGCGTCTCCACTCCCATGTTCTCGAAGATCTTGGTGAACCTCGGGAGTACGAAGGTGATGAGCACAGCGGCGGTGATGACGGCAATGCTTAGAAGTAGCACTGGGTAAATGAGCGCGGATCGGACCTTGCGGCGGAAGTCCAGCGACTGCTCGATGTGCGAAGCTGCGGTGTCCAGCGCCGTGGGTAGACTGCCTCCCTCCTCGGCCACGCTGACGATGTCGGCCAAAAGCCCGGGGAAGACGCGAGGCGCAACGCGGATAGCTTCCGAAAGGCTTGCGCCATTTCGGATCTGGGCGAGGACGTCGTTCAACCCGCGGAGAATCGCCGGGTGCCGTGCGGCTTCGGCAAGCGAAGTGAGTGCTTCGGAGATGGGCACGCCCGCGTCAATCATGATGGCGAGCTCGCGACACAGCACCGCGGTGTCTTCGGGTTTCAGCTTTGGGCCAAATACGCCAATACCGGAAGACTCCGTCACGGGTCGCCGGCCTCTGGCGGCATGCGTTTGCGCCTCGACTTGGATAGATGCTACAGTCAAGCCGCGATATGCAAGCTTCCGAAGAGCGTCCTTCTCGTCCGACGCTTCGATGGTGTCCTGAACCCGCGCTCCACTGGTCTCGTACGCTTTGTAACGGTAGATCGGCATGGCCTACTCCAGAGTCGCCCTCGCCACTTCGTCAGGAGTCGTGATCCCGGACAGCACCTTGGCCAGCGCATCCTCCCTCAGTGTCGTCATGCCCGAGGCTATAGCCGCGTCGCGGATCTGCCCCGGCGCGCATTTCTGCATGATCAGGTTCTGGATTGGCGGTGTCACCTCCAGCGCCTCATAGGCCCCACATCTTCCCATATAGCCCGTCCGGGCGCAGTAGTCGCAGCCCAAGCCCTGTTCGTAGGCATGCTCGAGCGGGAGGCCGAGCTGGTGGAGGAGCAAGTCGCTCGGCCGATGCGGCATCTTGCACCTCTGGCAAGTGACTCGCAGGAGCCGCTGCGCAAGTACGAGGTTGACGGCCGACGCGACAAGGAACGGCTCGATCCCCATGTCCACTAGCCGGCTTACCGCACCTGCCGCGTCGTTGGCATGCAGGCTGGAGAGCACGAGGTGTCCGGTTAGTGCCGCCTCGATGGCGATCTCTGCGGTCTCGGTGTCGCGTATCTCGCCGACGAGCAGCACGTCGGGGTCTTGGCGCAGAATGGCGCGGAGCCCGTTCGCGAATGTGATGCCCGCGCGCGGGTTGACGTTGCCCTGGACTACGCCAGTGAGCTGATACTCGACCGGGTCTTCGATGGTCATGACGTTTCGCTCGACGGTGTTGAGCGCGTTGAGCGCGGCGTATAGCGTGGTCGTCTTGCCGGAGCCGGTCGGGCCGGTGGCTAGAATCATGCCGCTGGGAGCCGCGATATGGCGCTCGACCTTTGCGTGCACTTCTGGGTTCAGGCCAAGGCGATCCATTCCGATCATCGCCGCCTTCTTGTCCAAGATGCGCAGCACGATGTTCTCCCCGTTCACGCTCGGATAGGTGGAGATGCGGAAATCGAACTCGCCCTGCGGCGTAACCAGCGTGCACCGTCCGTCCTGTGGAGCCCGACGCTCGGCGATGTCCATTGCCCCCATCACTTTGATGCGGGAAGCGAGCGGTTGCTGGAGGTCTTTTGGCAGAACCATCGCTTCCTGAAGAATGCCGTCTATGCGGTAGCGCACCCGGACGCGGCGCGGGTGTGGCTCAATGTGAATGTCACTAGCCCGAACTGCGATCGCCCTGGCGAAGATAGCGTTCACCAGCTTGACTACCGGTGCGCCCTCGGCGACTTCCTTCAGTTCGACGACATTGACATGACCATCTTCGGTCTCTTCGTCGGCTATCTCGATCTCCGCCGTGTCGAGGCCTTTGACTGCCTCGCCTACGATCTCGCCGAGGTCATCGTAGGCACCAAAGGTTCGGAAGATGGCGTCGCGGATGTCCTCCTCGGAGGCGATATAGGGTTCAACCGGTGCACCGAGGCGAGCCTGCAGGTCATCGAGTGCGGCGATGTCGAGCGGGTTTGCCATTGCGACACTGTAACCGTCGGCGCTCTTGTCGAACGCCACCGCCATCAGCCTTATCGCGACAGCGTGCGGAAGTGCCCGAGCGATGCTGGTGTCCAAGTCCACGGCAGAGAGGTCTATGAAAGGCACGCCTAGCTGCTTGCCGATGCAATAGGTCTTCTGCTTCTCCGTGAGCAGGCCGAGACGTACGAGCAGGTCGCCGACAGGTTCGGTGGCGTCCTCGCGGCGGCCCAAAATGCGATCGAGCTCGTCGCGGCCGATGAACCCTTCGTCCACCACCAGGTCGGCGAGCGGGCGCTCGGCGATCATTCCTGAGAGTCCTCCAGAATGGTGGGCGTGATGATGATGATCACCTGGGAGTTCAGCTTCGTGGTCTTCCTCCGCTTGAACAGCTCGCCGAAAAGTGGGATCTGCGATAGACCTGGCACCCTCTCCAGCGTCTTGATCTCCTCTTGGCGGATGAGACCACCGATGACGATGGGCTGGCCGTGCTTTACTCTCAGGCTGGTCTGAGCCTCTCGTGTGGCAATCTGCGGATAGCTGCCGCCGTTCTGCTCGAGGTAACCCGTCACCACGGAGACTTGGGGATACAGGGTCAACGCGATCTCATCGTCCTCGGTGATCAGCGCCGAGACCTGCAGGTAGATACCAACCCGCTCTTCCTGCTTGTCGAAGATGGGAGTGTTTGCCTGCGAGTAGCCGATGAGGACCGGGTAGAGCAGCCTCTGGCCGATCAGGACAAAAGCCTTCTCACCGTCGAGCACGCTAACATTGGGTGCGGCCAGGAGCTGGGCTTTGCCCTCCTTCTCCATTGCCGAGAGCACCGCGTCTATGTTGAACGGTTGCCGGGAGTAGGCGCCGAACTGGATGCCGTCGCCACTCCGCTCGCGCAGACCGATGTTCGACCAGCTCCACGAAATGCCGAGCTCCTTGAGCGCGTCCTGTGTCACGTCGCGGATGGTCACGGCGATATTGACCTGTCGCCTCGGCACGTCCATACTCCGCAGTGCCTCCAGGGCAGACTCGACCAGCACCTCGGGTCCACGGACCAGCACCCTGCGCGACGCGGATTGCTCCGCACTTCCCGTTCCCATCGGTTGTGCGCCCATCCCGGACTGCGCAGAATACGTGCCCGAGAGCCCAGGGGTAAGGGGACCGGGAGCCAGTGACGCGACGAGACCTCCGCTAGCCTCAGCGGGAAACAGCTTGTCCAACAGGCTGACCGCCTCCGAGGCCTTGATGTGGCTGCACAGGTAGCTCTTGACCACCAACCGTTCGGCGGGAGGCGGGGGAGGCGGAGCGGGCCTCAGTTCGGGGAACAGCTCCTGCAGCTTCTCGGGCGTTCCCACTACGTACACGTCGCCATCCAGATGCCAACTCATGCCGTCGTACTTAGTGAGGCGTGTGAGCGCCTCCTCGAAAGACGTGTTTTGCAGGCTGAAGCTCCGTTTCGCCTTCACCTCGGAAGCGAACACCAAGTTTATGCCGCGCTGTCGGGCCAGGAGTTGAAGCACCGCCGCAACGTCCGCGTTCTGCATCTCGAGGTTGCATGGCTCGGCAGGGTCGGGGGGCGCAGCGATCGCCATGACGGCTAGGAGCAAAGTGGCAAAGATGGTCCATCTACTAAACCACCGATGGCCTCTCGATACGAACCGATGTAGCTTCATTGCCATCCTCCAGAAACATCCACGAGCAGTCGGTTTTGGGTGCCGTGGAAACCCCCTTTTCGGTATCTGCCGGCGGACGACTCGGGGTTCATCGCGGGCAGCAAGTCGCTCATGGCACCCGGCCGAGGTGTGATACCGTTGATGCCTCCGCCGCTTGCAGTGGAGGCGACATCTGGCTGTCCGCTCGTCATCACGGCCACGACCCCGAAAGGAACAGTATCCGTGCCCAGCCACTCCCTTCGAGCGCCACATACGTTGATGTGATCCGGACCACCCGTTCGCCGCCGGGTAGCTTGTCCGACAACATCACCTGCAGGTTGTCACCGGTCTCGGTTACCAAGAGGGCGGCTGGTTGCGCCCCGAGCACCACGGCCACTAGCTGGTATTGAGGCAACAATTGCAACTGCTCCGACGCCTCCGCCGCTTGCGGTGTAGGCTTCCCCTGAACGCCCGTCGGTTCCGAACCTTCCACCACCTGCGGCTTGGGCTGCTGGTGCCCCCCGGGTCCTACCGATGCCTCCGCCGTGAGCGGCGGAGGCATGCCTCTGTCAATGACTTCCGAAGGCGCGGGTTGTACCGGTAGCAGGCCCCCTAGTCCACCAGGCGGCACTTCGTCCGTCGTCCCGCCCTTGGGGTTCTCCGCCTGCAGCAGGGCAGGATGGAAGTAGGGGTTGCGCGTCTCGATCTGCCGCGAGTCGGTTCCCATCGGGATGCTGACCGAAGTCTGCACCTGCGGGGTCACTTCCTGGACCCGTACACGCACAGGGCTCGGCCCCGCGAGAGCTTGCATCACGGCGTACCCAACGACGAGTACTGCGATCAGGGAGAGAGGCGCAACCATACGCGGGTCCCGGCGGAAGCGATTGATGCGCTCCATCATGTCGTGTCCTCCGCTCCCTCGGCTGATGGGCTTCCTGGCTGGTACACCTCTACGTTCAGTTTGATCTGCACGAGCGGCGTCCCGCTTGCATCAGTGCCCGTCCGCGACGTCTCGATGGCCAGGAACTCCAGCGGCATTGGAAACGACTGGAGTTCGTGAAGCACCGTCCGAATCGCAGAGTATGGTCCCACCGCTTGGATCGCGTGGCCGAGAACGACCCAGCCCTCGATGCCCGCCCCACCAGCCATCTGGTCAAGGGCGGCTCGGGGCGTCGTGTCGGCCTCCAATGAGCTGATGACCACTCCCTGCGTTCTGCAAAGCTGTTCGAACATCGAGGTGAACTGAGCGGGAGCATCAGCTTGTAACTGTTCGGGAGAGACTGCCGCCGCGTTGGCACTGACACGTCGCAGGTCCGCGATTGCCTGCAAGCGGGCACCCTCCGTCACGCGAGTTGCCTCATGGCTTTCTTGCAGCTTTCTGTGTTGCTGCCACAGCGTGTAGCCCGCGTAACCCCCCGTCACCAGCACGAGGACGAGGCCGATACGGTGTGCGGCTCGCAGCGCTTCCAGAACCGACCGTTTCGACAACAGCAGCCGCCAATTCACTGCACCCTCACCTTGCCTCTCAGCTCATAGCGGACCGCGACCGTAGAACTACGAAGCTTCTCGGCAGGCTGCACGCGAGCTATCGCTACGTCGCGGTATTCCGGCCGCAATCGCAGCGATGCGAGCCATCGGTTGGCTTCGGTCAGCGAAGAGGCCTCGCCGTTGACCGTCGTCTCGAACGCGCCGGGCAACGAGCGGATGGATACTCCGGACACAAAGCCGCTCGGCCCGACTCCCTCTTCTAGCGAGTGAAGTACGGAAAGCCAGCGCTCGCGGTGCTGTCTTGTAACTTGCAAACGCTCGGCGTACTGGATTGCCGGCTGCTGGTCCGCGGCTTGCCGCTTGACGGCTTCGTAGCGCCGCGATGCCTCAGCTGCAGCCATGCCCGCAGCCCGAGCCTCTGCGCGGAGCTTGCCTGCAGCGATCCACAGATAGGGCAGCAGGGTAGCAGAGATCAGTGCCAGCACCGCCAGATGCTTGAGGGTGTGCACCGAAGCGGTGTAGGTTGCAGCGCGCTGGCCGATCCGCTCCTCAAGCAGGTTCGGGCCGTCGAAGATTGGCGCGGCATCAAGAAGCTCGACTCCAGATGAACTCACTTGCATCATCCGCCCCACCTCCTTCCGCTTCTGGCGCCTTTGCCACATCCGCCATGGCGAGACCAATCGCAGCAGTGAATGCCTGCTCGCGGTGCGAGACCGACTCGAATGCCCTCACGTTGAATTTCGCCAGAACCTGGGAGAACGGGTTCACCACGTGCACGGTGATGCCGAGCGCGGCGCCGAGATAGGCATCCATCCCGCGCAACGATGCTGTGCCGCCGCACAGGTACATCCTGTCCAGAATGCCTGCGTAGCTGCGCTCAGGGAATAGCGAGCGATAGTACACGAGCAGGCGACCTATTTCCCGTACCAACGGGGCAAGAGTAGATGCCACGTCCAGGTCCTCTCGACCATGATCCATCTGCATTCTGAGCTTTCCCGACGTGTCGAGGCTCGTTGTCGGCGCTTCCAGCATCTGTGCCCCGTCCGCCTCGGTGCAACCCACCTGTTCGGCGATGGTCAACGCCAGGTTCCTCGCACCGAAAGCTATGGACCGCACGAAGCGAAGGCGCATATCGCGCACTACATACATCTCGGTTGCCGAGGAGCCCATTTCGACGAAGGTGAGCGACTGGTTTCTCCAGAACACCCCGCCCCGGCTGAAGAGGCTGTACAGCGCTCTAAGCACGCACATGGGCTCGATGTTGGCCGCCACCGGCTCGATATTCGCGGTCTCCATCACCTCGGCGCGAGCGTCTACGACATCCCGCGGGGCGGCAACGAGCAGATAGTGCACCTCGCCGGAGTTGGCCCCGGCCTCCAATGGCAGCAGGGTCTGGTATGAGCGGGATGGGTCAGTGCCAAAGTAGCGCTGCGCTTGCATGCGGGCCGCGGCAGGCAAGTCTTCGGGGTCCATCCGCGGCAGATCGAGCCATTTCAGGGACAGAGATGAAGTCGGGATAGAGAATCGTCCGCGCGGCGGAGAGATGCCCTGCTCCTTGCACAACTTTCTTAGCATGGAGGCGAGACGGCGGCGGCCAACGATTCGGTCGTTCTCGTAGGTTCCTGGGGCGACCGGGAGCGCCGCGGCAGCGCGAATCGTCAGTCCCTCCATCCCTTCCTCCACGTGCACTGCCTTCAGAAAGCGACGGCCGAAGTCCACTCCGAACCCTTGCCTCCTTCTCGCTGCACTCCTCACTCGTCCGGGCATGGCTATGCCGCCCTCAGGTGATCGCGAGAGGTTGCTACGTCGTTCCAGTGGTCTTGGTACATCTCGTCCAGTTTGCCCTCGCGCAGGAGGGTCTTCAGCACCTGCACTACCACCGGGTCGAACTGCGTGCCGGCAAATCGGTTGAACTGCTCTAGCCTCAGCTTTTCGTCCATCACGTCGCGGTACGGACGCCGAGAGGACATGGCGTCGAACGCGTCCGCCACGCAGACGATGCGCACGGACAGAGGCAACTCACCACCCTTCAGGCCGTCGGGATATCCTGTGCCGTCCAGCCGCTCGTGGTGGTTGCGGATAAGCATGAGCGCGCCCTCGTTCAGCCCCAGGGGCTTGCAGATGTCGTAGCCGATGACCGTGTGCAGCCGCATGAGAGCGAACTCCTCCTCGGTCAGCCGACCTGGCTTGTTCAGGACCGCGTCCGGGATGCCGATCTTGCCGATGTCGTGGAGCAGAGTGCCTACTCGTATCTCCGCCAACGCCTCCTCGCACACCCCCATGTGACGGGCAAGCATCATAGAGAGGTCACAAACACGCTGGGAGTGGCCCCTGGTGTATTCATCGCGGGCTTCCAGGGAGTTGGCCAGAGCCTCCAGGGTCCGGAGGAACGTGTCGCGCAGCGCCTCGTACATCCGTTCGTTCACCGCTGCCACCGAGATCATAGATGCCAACGTGCGCACGAAGTCCAGGTCGGCCTCCGTAAATCTACGCCCGGGCTCGGCAGAGTGGAACACCAGTACACCCACGACTTCTTGCTGCTTTTCCGCAGACGGGTCTACGGAGCCGAGACGATAGAGCAGGGGAGCGGCGATAGCACAGCCGGCGCCAGGCTGGTGATCCGTGAACGAAGCGTCCAGGCCATCCTCCTCGCCGGCATTCACGAGTAGCGGCTGACCTGTAGCCCCCACGTACCCGGCAAGCCCTTCTCCGACCAGGCACTCTTTCGGGAAGTCCACGTTGCCATGCTTGCTGTAGGCCACCTCGGTAAGCAGTATGTCCCGGTTGTCCTTCGCGGACAGCATTACGTAGCCCAAAGTCGCGTCAATTTCCTGTACAGCGGAGCGAAGGACTCGCGACAACAGCGGGCTAAGGCGCTGGCCGCTGGTCAGGCTCATGCAGCAGTCATAGATGGTTGCCAACCGCATCTGCTGTGCTGCTTTGCCCTCCTCCTGCATCCGGTACTCCCCCAGATAGAGACCCAGGAAGCCACCAAGGGCGACGAGCCCCCCTCGCGCAAGTAAGGGCAGATCGGGCAGGCCGCTGGCAGCCACGGCAGCCGCAGTTAGATAAGAGGCACTGGCAAGGCAGGTGAGAGCGACGATGGTACGCCGCCTCGCCGTCGCAAAACCCGCCTGCAGCAGCACGAGCGTGTACAAAAGGTACGTGTTGCTGTGTACGCCGCCTGGGACAAGGATCGTGGACGTTATCACGACGATATCGAGCGCCCTGGCTACTTCTGCGAGCCGCCTGCCAGTTCGCTGATAGTTGACCGTGTCTCGGCATGCTCGCCACACAGCAATGTTGTATAAGCTGGCAACTAAACCTACAAAGATGATTGCGAGAAGTGGTGCGCGCCCTTCCAGCATCAGTACCGCTGCGGCAAGAATCGCCCAGCGCACGCGGACGGATATCAGTTCAGCCCGACGCTTGTTCTCCATAGATGGTTCGGAGTACCCGACCTAATAATCGGTAGGCGGTGGAATAGCGTGCAGGAACCTCGGCAGAACCCGGGCAAGTTCGCGGCCGGAAGCAGAGCCCGGAGGGGCATGAGCTTGGTGGAACTGCTGGTGGCACTCGTGGTCATCGGAATCGGGGGGGCCGCCACCATCGAGGCCATCCGCTTTGCCCACGGAGCGAATCTGAAGGCAGCCTACATCCAGTCTGCGTGCGTATTCGCCCAGAACGCCTTCGAGGAGCGGCGTGCCAACACGAACCTGTTGGCTCCCGGTTCGACCGTGACCTCGCCGGTCACCGGCCTACCCGACCAGTCCTCTGCCACGGTAACGGTTTCGGCAGTGCCGGGGCTAACGGGCCTGTGGTCGGTACAGGTCGAGGTCACCTGGACGGCGGGCGGAGCCCGCGGGTCCCTGTCTGGGCGAATCAGCGAGGAGACATTGATCTATGCGCCGTAGGGAACGGGATGCCACCACCTCGAGCGGCAGAGGCACCACAGCCAGCATCAGGAGAGCCGGGGGAGTGCAAGGGGGATTCACTCTTGTCGAAGTCGTGGTGGCTACAGGTCTCACGGCGGTAGCCCTCGCTGCCGTTGTGGGAGCACACTCGTTCGTAGTTACGCAGACGGCGAGGGTAGGAGCCCAAGCTGCAGCGACGGTGACCACCGCCGCTGCGCTGGAGGCGATGCGACCAACCATCGAAGGGGCGTTCTCTTGTCGAACCGTCATGCTACCTAGCGGAACGCGCGCCCTGTTGTGTGAGATGCCGGATGCGTCCGCATACGGCGAGCCCGCGCCCTATCGCGTGAACACCGCAGGCGCGGCCCTGTATCGGGGCGGAGAGGTGTACGCCTTCTACTTCTCGGATGAGACGGGGTCGGTAGAGGCGACGGGCAACGTGCTCTGGCGAGCAAGGGCACCTGCCGGGTCCACGAGTTTTACGGTGGACACCCAGTGGTCTATGTACTACGGAACCGGCAGACCACGATTCGTGTGTGTGCCTGCCGGCTCTTGGGCATGGGCGTCGCCCACAGAGCCCAGGGTGCGTGTGGCAATCGAGAGCCAGGAGCCGGTCCGGACATCGGTGCTGAGCCCGAGAACCGAGCGCAGCGAGCAGAGGCGCATCATTCGGCAGTTCTACTACAGGAACTGGCAGCAATGACGTCTGGTCGCCGCGAGCGAGGCTCCGCGCTACTGATCGCCCTGATCACGGTAGTCATCGGCGCCACGGTCGGCGTGGCGGTCTTGGAGTTCGCCTCGTCGGCATATGCTAGGTCAGTGCGGGACTCGCACCTGCAATGCCTACGCAACATCGCCGAGGCCGGCATCGAGCACGCCCGCTACGAGATGGCGGCTCAGCAGGCGACCTCGGTAAGCGTCTCGGGGAGCTGCGCCGGCGGAACCTACGCCGCGAGCACAGTGATGGAGTCGAGGCCATCGGGATCGGTCAAGGTGACCTCTACTGCGACACTGAGGGAGAAGGCCCTGACGATCACGCGTGTCATTGGTCCCGGGTTCCGAATTCCGCGTCCATTCGACTATGCCCTAGCAGTCAACGGCTTTGACTGGGATGATCAGGCGATTCGGACCGGACAAAGCGGCACCACGTCTTCGGTTAGGCTCAACGGTGATTTGACGTGGGTGCTTGGCAGCTCGGTGAACGGTAACCTTCTTCTCTCCGGACGGATTCTGGGATACCGTCCACCCGTCACCGGCACAACCGTCGAGAACGCTCCTTCGCTATGGTTCCCTGCCTATTCCATCGCAGACTACCAGGCCATCGGCATCGTCTACACAGGCAACCTAACGCTACCAGTAGCCTGGTTTGTGGGGAACAATCTGGTCATTGTAGTGACCGGCAACCTGACTCTGAACGGCGGTACCACCAGTGGCTCCGGCATCATCGTCGTGGGCGGCACGCTGCGCTTCAGAAACTCAGCCAACCGCTTCGGGACAGGCTCCCGATGGGTGTATCTTGCTTCCAAAGTGATGGTGGACGATCCTGTGCGCGACCTCGACGGCTTCTTCTACACTCCGGGTGTCTTCGAGACCAAGGGTACGCTCAACGTCGTAGGGAGCATTGCGTGCCGGGAGCTAGTCACGGGAGGAAGCTTGCGCATCGATCACGATCCGGCATTCGTGAACGATCCCGATCTCGGCTGGACCATGAAGGTCCCGAGCTACTGGCCGTAGGCGAAGGAGAGCGCGCCACCCTGCCGAACAAGACCGTTCGGGCTGTGCGGAGCCATGCGACCTGATCGCGGGGGCTCTGCCGGCCACTTCAATCTATGGCCGAGCGAGGGCAGCAGCAGCAAATGAGCGACATCGACACACTGTGCATCAACACCCTTCGGACCCTGGCAATGGACGCGGTCCAGAAAGCCAGATCTGGGCACCCTGGTGCTCCGATGGGCCTCGCGCCGGTTGGGTACTACCTATATCGCCACGTGCTCCGCTTCAATCCAGATGAGCCGCAGTGGCCAGCGCGCGATCGCTTCGTACTCTCCTGCGGCCACGCCTCCATGTTGCTGTATGCCCTGCTGCACCTATTCGGCTACGACCTAAGCTTGGACGAGATAAAGCGTTTCCGGCAGTGGGGCAGCATGACGCCGGGGCACCCAGAGTACGGGCATACGCCGGGCGTGGAGGTGACGACAGGCCCGCTCGGCCAGGGATTCGGAGCTGCTGTGGGCATGGCGATCGCCCAGGCGTGGTTGGCCGACCGATTCTCGCGACCCGGCTTCAACGACTTGTTCGATTATGGTGTGTACGTGCTGTGCTCCGACGGGGACTTGATGGAGGGTGTTAGTTCCGAAGCCGCATCTCTCGCAGGTCACCTGGGGCTCGGCAAGCTGGTAGCGATCTACGACGATAACCGTATCACCATCGAAGGGAGCACCGACCTTGCGTTTTCCGAAGACGTCTGCGCACGGTTCGCTGCGTACGGATGGCATGTGCAGAGTGTGGCAGATGCCAACGACCTGAGTGCGTTGGCGGATGCTGTCGAAGGTGCTCGGAAGGAGACTGCGGCACCGTCCTTGATCAGGGTGCGCTCCCACATCGCCTATGGCAGTCCGAACAAACAGGACACGGCTGAGGCGCACGGCTCGCCGCTCGGAGACGATGAGATTGCACTGACGAAGGAACGCCTCGGCTGGCCGGTGCAGGATCCGTTCTTCGTGCCTGCAGAGGCGCGTGAGGAAGCATCGCGTGCTGCCGATGCGGGACGCCGCGCGTATACGGAGTGGGTGGAAGCCTTCGGACGATATTCGCAGGCGTATCCGTCCGAGGCGAGGGAGTTCGCAGACGGGTTGGCTGGACACTTGCCGGAAGGGTGGGAGCAGGCTTTGCCTCGCTTCAACATTGAAGACGGGCCGATCGCAACGCGCGTGGCATCTGGCAAGGTGATCAACGCGCTCGCACCCGTGCTACCTAACCTGCTAGGTGGCTCAGCCGACCTCGCCCCGTCCACCAACACGCTTATCAAGGGCGATTCGGACTTCAGCAAGGATTGCCCATCGGGACGGAATCTGCGCTTCGGGGTGAGGGAACATGCCATGGGCGCGGCGTTACACGGCATGGCGCTGTCTGGTGGTGTGATACCCTATGGCGCTACGTTCTTGGTCTTCAGCGACTATATGCGACCGCCTATACGGCTGGCCGCCATGTCGGGTAAGCGTATCATTCTCGTGTTCACCCACGATAGCATCGCGTTGGGTGAGGACGGTCCGACTCATCAGCCAGTCGAACACCTTGTTGCGCTGCGCGCGATTCCCAACGTCACGGTAATCCGACCGGCCGATGCCAACGAGGTGGTAGAGGCTTGGCGAATGGCAGTCACGATCCAAGACAGACCCGTCGCGCTTATCCTGAGTAGACAGAACCTGCCCATTCTGGACCGAGCCGAGGTGGCACCTGCTTCAGGTGTCAGGCGCGGGGGTTACGTACTTGCCGACTTCGGCGAAGGGGCTCCTACGCTAATCGTAATGGCCTCGGGATCGGAGGTGCACGTGGCGCTAGAGGCAGGCAGGGCACTCGAGTCGCAGGGTATCGTGTGCCGCGTTGTAAATATGGCAAGCTGGGAGCTATTCGATGCGCAGGAGGAGGAATACCGAAAGCAGGTGTTACCACCTAGTGTGCAGGCACGGATCGCAATCGAGGCGGGCTCGCCGCTGGGATGGGAGCGCTACGTGGGTCCACACGGCACGATTCTCGCGATGCGCTCCTTCGGAGCGTCCGCACCTGCGGCAGACCTAGCGCGTGAGTTCGGTTTTACTGCGGAGGCCGTAGTAAAAGCTGCAAAGAGGGTCATCTGATCCGATGAGAGGCACACGGATTCCCATTCTACGTATCGTACGGGAAGAAGAGGACTTTGCGGGAATCATTGCCGGTCAGATTTCCCGCCGTGTCGGGGACACTGTAGCGGAGAAAGGTGTGGCGGTGCTGGCACTCGGAGCCGAGGACGTCACTGCTCCTGTGCGCATGCGCCTCGGCGAGAAGCACGCCAGTGACGTACCCTGGCAGCAGGTGATTATCTACCAGGTGTGTGAGAGAATGTGGGTAGGTGATCATCGGGAGGCACTTTACGAGCGGCTGTGGGCAGAGCTCCTGTCACGTGTGGGAGTGCCCCCCGACAACGTCCATCGTTTTCGAGGTGACGCATCGGACGCTGGCTCCGAGGTGCGTCGGTACGAGGAACAACTGCTAGGCCGGGTTCGTGGCGAGGTCGCTGGAGATCTCTTCGACCTGGTAGTACTGGGTGTCGAAGCGGATGGCGGTACTGCAGGGCTGCGACCGGATGCCGAGGCGGTACTGACATCCAACCGCCACGTCGCCGCGTGCCCTCTCTCACCCACTGGTAGCAGGGGCTTCAGTCTCACCCCGCGTGCGCTCAACCGCTCGGAGAGCATCTGGATAGTTGTGAGCGGGTCCCAGGTAGCGGGGGTGGTGCACGACACTCTCGAGGGCGACATCGAGCCGACGAAGCATCCCCTTCAAGCGCTCCGACCTCGCGGCGGAGAGATGGTGTGGTACCTGGATACCGCCGCAGCACAGCGATTGGGCATCCTAGCCAAGGACGCCCGCCCATTGTAAATGGTCGCGCGGCCCTCATCGTGCGATGAGGGCCGCGCATTTGGCGAGCGTCCGGAGCTTACGGTGTTCCTGACTGGCCGAAGTAGACCAGACAGATGTTCAGATCGGGTAGGTCGACGAACCCCGAGCCGTTGAGATCGATCGGGCAGGGCTTGGCCTGACCGAAGTTCAACAGCACGACGTTGATGTCGTCGAGCGTGACGGTGTTGTAGCTGAGGCCCGCGGGATTGGCGTCACCGGCGCGGATGCCGGCTCCCAGAGGACCATCCACCAGCGCGATGCTGGTTGGGCAACCCGTGACAGCCACGCTATCCGACTTCGCGGCGAGGAAGCCGCAGGGCTTGACCCACACATCATACACGCCGAATAGCACGTTGCTGATGGTGATGCGGCCCAGCGCGTTCAGCGTTCCAGTCACCGTTCGGACCGGTGTGGTGGTGCCGGGGTAGCGCAGCTGCACTTCAATCGGTAGACCGTTGACGGAACCGATAAACTGCGGATCCAGCTTGACCTCGACGGTCAAGTTGCAGGTCTGCGGGATTGCCGTTGGCGTGTATACCATCGAGACGTTGGCCACCTTGGTGGTAGCGCGGTAGCTCTCTCCGGCGGCGAAGGTCTTGGGCGAAGTGATCGGAATGCCCGCCTCGTTCGCCAGACCCGAGATCAACGTGCTGGGTGCGCCGAACACGCTCTGCATGGTGCCAGTGTCCGTGGCCCACAGCTGGTTCGCCGGACCGTCGTCGTCCCACAGTACGGTCTTGCCTGTGTACGAAATCCCGACGAGCTGCTGGCTTCCCGGCGACGGCAACATTCCGTACCAGCGCGGTAGGTTGTCGAGATCGAACGTCTGCTGGTTACCGTCGATGTCGAGGGCCGTGCCGCTTGCAAGGCCGTTATAGGTGAAGTTGGTGGCTGCCCCGGGTGGGTTGATCTGGTAAGCCTCGCCGAGCTGTAGGAACTCGAGACCCTTGTACCACGGTTCGCCCGGAGCGGGCAGTCCGGTGTAGAGGGTGCCGTTGAAGAGGCGGCGGGCATTCAGCGAAGGCGGGATGATGTTGGGCGAGTAGGTGGTAGCCGGTGCCGGCAGCGTCACCAACTGTTGGCCAGCAGCCACCGGTACATTGATGACGGTGGTCGGCGGGTTCTTGAGAATCTCGGACTTGCTGCGGATCCACAGCGTCCGTGCTATGCGCGGGTCACTCGTGGAGTAGTAGTTGCCCGCGAGTACGCCCGTGGCAATGACCGTGTCACCGACGGTCAGCCAGTCCACTAGATCGGGCTCAGTCGTGTAGCGGTCATCTAGCTTGATGGCGATGCGTCCAGTTCCGTCGTCGATGTCGACCCAACTCTGGAAGGGCGAGCCCTGCAGAGCGGACGGAGAGGCGACAACGCGACCGACCACGGTAGCGAGGACCCCTTGGTTCGGGACGGCGGACGCAGGCAGTGTCTGTCCAAGAGTGGCGTCGTGGCACTCCGGGCTAACGTTGTTGGTGTTCATCAGCACGGGAGCTGGAACCGGATTGCCAGAGGACACCACACTGACGAAGCTGGTGCGCGAGTTGATCTCACGGTTGCCGCGGAAGTTCAGCAGGGTGCCGGCCACGTTGAGAGCATCACCCCGAGCCGCAATCGGGAAGGCCTTGTTGCCGTCCGGCAGGTAGATGTTCTGGCCCGCTGGAACGAAGGGGTCCTGGACCCACAGTTGGCTAGTGGAGCTTAGCCACCCTCCTGCGTCGTTCTCCGCACACGTGACGATCGGGTTGATCGTACCAGGGATCGAGGCATCGATTGCGACGGGGTAGCCGTCGGGCAGGTTGTTGATGACTGCCTTGAGAGCAGCCACCGACTTGAATGGCACCGCGTTGATGACGGGTGAGAACACGTGCGAGGTGTTGAGGAAGAAGTCCACCCCGGTATTCTGGTACCGAATGATAGGCGAGAGGATGCCCTTTCGAGCGGGTCCACCGATCTTGAAGGTGCCCTTGTAGATACTTGATCCGGGCGACGTCGGGGGCAGCACGAGGCTGGTGATTGGTGCGCTGGTAACGGGGTCGAGTGCTCCACCAGGCCCGAGCACACCCAAGTCTAGCGTGACTGTTGCACCACCCGGATTGAACTCCAGTGCGTTGACGGTCACGTCCACGTTGGAGCCGGGCAACGGAGGCTGGTTGGTCTGCAGAGCCACGGTCGAGTAGGTGACACGGTTGGGAGGACCACCGCTCGCCGCGATGTCCGACTGGTAACGTGCTTGAACGCCTGTGCAGTTCCAGATGTCGGTACCCTGAAGCAATAGGTGGCTGTTAACCACACCGTAGACGGGGTCGCTGTTTCCAGGAGGAAGAACGCTGCAGTCAATCGGCACGGGCGTTTCTCCGGTGCCGAGCGAAGGCCTGGTGTTGACGAAGACCGCGGCAGCGTTGAGTGTGCTATTCCCGCTGCTGTCCGCAATGACGAACCCGACTTTGCTATTGTTGTACGACTGCTGGATGTTGTTCGGATTCAGCATGTCGTACTTGAAGCCATGAAGCTCTACTAACATGCCTAGAAGCGGGTTGACGATCAGGTTGCCCTGACCGAAGCCGACAACACCCTTTCGGGAGTGCTGATCCACCAGGCCTGCGGTCGCAGAGGACGCGAACTTGGTGTATGGGAAGGCAGCGAGCGTGCCCGGCGTGATAACCGTAGGCGCGACGTAGTTGTTCTCCGAGAGCACCTGTATGTACGGAAACTGCACGTCGTCCCGCATATCGATGATAGGCTCATTGCCGATAGTCAGCGAGAAGATTGCCGAGATCGTGCCGTAGCTGATCGTTGCATAGCCCTTGACACGAACCCTGTCTCCCTCTCGCGGAAACCCGTAGAGCTGTCGGTCTGCGAACGACAGCGGGAACGCGCCGTTCGGAATACTTCCGTAGTTGCTGCCGAAAACGACCTTGATGGCGTTGCTGTAGACGGTGCCACCGATGTTGCGGTTGGCTGAGGGATCCTGGATGACCATCGCACCGAAAGACACACCCTCCTGTGCCAGAGGCGGTGTTTCTGTGGTGCGGTAGAACTTGGGCGGTGACACCACGATACCTTCGACTTCGACAATCTGCGGTGCCGAGTTGTTGTTATACGCGTCATAGGCTAGATAGTTAGCCTGTGCCGTAGTCTCCAGCGCGTAGCTTGCGACGACAGCGGTGAGGGCAGCCAGGGTTATCCCGAGCCGCGCCACACCGCGTACGAGAGCTGTGGACATGTGCATCTCCTTTGAGCAGAAGTTGATGTGGTTAGATATGACGACGAAGGGGCGTTGAGTCTGCGTACAGAGGCGAGTGGACGCCATGGACACATAGGTGCGCTTATTCTCTCTCTCGTTCATAGCATCTCAAAGCAAGTAAGGACAGAATTCGGAGAGGGGTGGCAGCCGCGTCTCGGCGGCACACCAACCTAATCTCTCAAGAGCGAAACGTACCAGTGATTATCGTCACGCGTCGGCACCCACGGATAGCGCTTCGGACGTTGTGCTTTCACGTGACCGTCACACATAAGAAAGTTGTTCACTTCGGTGTGCCAAGGCTCGCCGCCTCGGTAGCTGCCGGTGCGGATCTCCTCGAACTCATAGACTCCGTTGGGCTCCGAAGCGCTCTTCTTCGGATGCCCCATGAAACCTTTGACGAAGGTATAGCCCCCGCTTCGGCGAGGTGAACCGAGGTATGGTCCGCGACTGCTCATCCCTTCTACCGGCACACCCTCGAACAAGAGAACGGTATCACCGGGAGCGCGAAGGTACGAGTAGCGAAGAGGAATCTGGAATGGGATCTGCGCGATACTAGAGAAGGTGTTCTTGCCGATGGTGCCCTCGTAGTATCCGAAGTTCTGCTCCACTGACCCGATCTCCGGATGCGGACTGCGCAAGTACCAGTTCATACCGTAGCTCCGGATGGTGAGTTGCTTGAACGTGATACTCCCCCCTGACTGCGGGATGTCCGTCTCGTGGTAGAGAGGGAACAACTTCGGGCATGACCACACCGAGATACCCTTCTTCTCGTCCGAGCTACGATTCCTCATATATGCGTTGAGGCCACCGTTCGGATTGGTGTCTGCCATATCCCAGAAGGCCCCCTGGACATTGAGCCCCGGCTCGTCGTTCTGCGCAGTGTCGTACTGGTCGCGAGTGCCCGGCAGCGGCCACTTCTGACTGTAGTCGTTACCATAGAGCGTGAATGCGATTCCGAACTGCTTAAGATTGCTCGCGCACGTGGCCTTGTGCGCCTGCTCACGTGCTCGGGCGAAGACAGGGAACAGAATCGCCGCCAAGATCGCGATGATCGCGATGACCACCAAGAGCTCGATCAGGGTGAATCCCCCGCAGGGCCTGATTGGCTTCATCCGCACCTCCTTGCTAAAGTTGCCGGATCGAACTTGTTGTACCACACCGGCAGATTTGGGCTGTGTTAGGAGTCGGTGAACTTTTCGCCGAAAGCGTGGAGGGTATACATACGCGACCCGCAACCGAAGCAAGGAGCAACCGATGACCGCTATCGCACCGAAATGGGACCTATCCGACCTATTCGAATCGCCCGCTGACCCGAGAATCGAGGCCGCGCTCGAGAAGGGACTGGCACGTGCGCAGCAGTTTGCCACCCGGTACCGCGGACGCATTGGGTCTAAGGACCTCGAAGCCGCTGAGTTACTAGCAGCCCTTCGGGAGTACGAACGCTTGCTGCAGGAAAACAGTAAGCCGATGGAGTTCGCTGGGCTCCTCTATGCCGCGAACACCGGGGACCCTGAGAACGCAAGATTCATGCAACTAATGCAGGAGAAAGCTACACAAATCTCGCTGGAGACTATGTTCTTTACACTCGAGCTACTTGCAGCGGAAGAGGAGCACATAGAGAAGCTGCTCGACGATCCGGTGCTCGAGAACTATGTCCACTTCGTCCGTGCGTCCCGAGCTTTCCGCGACTACACGCTTTCCGAGCCCGAGGAGCGGATTCTCGAGGAGTGTAAGAACTCTGGAGCCCGCGCTTTCGGCCGACTGTTCACGGAGGTTCTCTCCAACCACCGCTTCCGGTTCGAGCTTCGTGGGGAAGTCTCCGAGCAGACGGAGTCCGAGCTGCTCGATAAGCTACGCTCGCCTGACAGGGAAGAACGCCGCGCTGCAGCCGAGTCCCTGACTAAGGGCCTGGCCGATCTCGAGCGTGTTCTCGTGCACACTTTCAACACGCTGTTACTGGACAAGTCAATCAACGATCGACTGCGCGGTTTGCCCTCGCCGATGGAGTCCCGGCACATCAGTAACGAGTTGGACAACGACACGGTCGAGTTAGTGATGCAGGTCTGCGAGCAGGAGTACCCACTCTGCGCTCGATACTACCGGCTGAAGAAGCAGATTCTGGGCCTGGACGAGCTCACGCACTACGACCGCTACGCACCGCTGTTCGAAACCGAGTCACGGGTAGAGTGGGGCCAAGCAGAGGAGATCGTGCTCACCAGCTTCGGCAGGTTCTCCTCCACGATTCGCGAACACGCGGAGCAGTTCTTCCGAAAGGGATGGATTGACGCCGCCCCCGCACCGGGAAAGATGGGCGGAGCTTTCTGTTCCTACGTTACGCCGGACGTCCACCCCTACGTCTTCCTCAACTACCACGGGAAGATGGACGACGTGCTGACCTTGGCCCACGAGTTGGGGCACGGCGTCCACGCGTCACTCTCTGCGGAACAGACCTATCTCAACTACAGCGGGACCCTGCCGCTTGCCGAGCTCGCCAGCACCTTCGGGGAGATGCTCGTGTTCGATGCGCTGCAGGAGACCGCTACGCCGAAAGACCGTCTGGCGATGTACGCCGAGAGCATCGAGGGCGCTTTCGCCACCATCTTCCGACAGGCCGCGATGTACCGGTTCGAGCAGGACATCCATTCGCACCGAAGGGAGAAAGGCGAGATGACCGCCGAGGAACTGGGAGCCTACTGGCAATCCCGCCAGCAGGCCATGTTCGGCGATAGCGTGGTCCTGGGCGACGACCACCGTCGCTGGTGGTCCTACGTGCCCCACTTCGTTCACTCGCCGTTCTACGTCTACGCGTATTCGTTCGGGGAGCTGTTGGTGATGTCGCTTTACCGGATGGCGCTGGAGCAGGGGCCGGCTTTCGAGCCGAAGTACGTCGCTCTGCTTCGGGCAGGCGGCAGCAAGAGCCCGCATGAGCTGATGTCCAGCGTAGGGATCGACCTACGTTCCCGGGACTTCTGGTTGGGGGGCTTTCGAGTGCTGGAAGACAGGATTCAGCGATTCGAGAGGCTCTGGGCAGAGTTCAACACATAGGCCTGGCCGTGGGGAGAGCGCAGGAAAAAAGTTGGGCGGGAGCCAGGGGCTCCCGCCCCATGTTTCACTCTGACCAAGCGAAAAGCGCACCAAGCCGACCGGCCGACGGGTTGGTCGGTCGCCACGTCATCGTGCTGCTCTCGTCGGTCGCGATGCGGCTACCGGAGGAACCGCGCACTTTGCATCGCGCGCTGGAAACGCTTGCCAGAGCATGAGCCGGCTGCCAGGCTGACGCGCCGTAGGGACGGGCATTCACCCAACGAGGCCCATGAACAAAAGCGGATAGTCGGGATGGGGAGGTAGTGAGATGCCGCGTGCCGCGAAACCGACACGTGAACACTCGCGCGATAGGAGAAACAGTCGCTTCTAACCCGACAAGGCTGCCGGGGGACCACCATCCAGTATCCAAAACAATCTCTCCCTTGAGAGAATCCAAAACAGGCAACGCAATGCTGCCTCATCCGGCCTCATGAGCCGTCTGCTTCATTATATTACCGCAACTTTCGGCTCTTTGCCATAGCCGATTTGAAGATCTTGCCATTGGCCCCGCAAGATTGCGGGGCAATGCCCAGATTGGGCAGGAATCTGTGCGTCGGTATAATGGCCCTATGCTCGAGGATGCTCTGCGGCGCGTCAAGCTCAGGGCGGCTGCACTATCCATCGTCTCCAACACGCTGCTGGTCGTTCTGAAGCTGGTGGTCGGCGTGATGACGCTGTCGGTGAGTGTCATCTCGGAAGCCGTGCACTCTGCTTCTGACCTCGTGGCCAGCCTTCTCGCGTTCTTCGGCATCCGAGCCGCCGCTGCTCCTGCCGATGAAGGGCATCCCTACGGCCATGGCAAGGCAGAAAGCCTCTCGGCGTTCGTTCAGGCCCTCCTCATCTTTGCGGGTGGCTGCGTTGTGGTGGTGGAAGCGCTGCGGCGCATCGTCCACCCTGCGGAGATACAGGTGGACCTGGCGATCGGTGTAATGTTGCTCTCTGCCGTAGCCAACACTCTTGTTTCCGCCTATCTCCTCCGGGTAGCTCGGCAGACCGAGTCGCCCGCTCTCAAGGCGGATGGTTATCACCTGCTGACGGACGTGTGGACATCGGTCGGCGTCTTGGCTGGGCTAGTGCTGGTGAAGCTGACCCATTGGCACATCGTGGATCCCCTAGTCGCCATCGGGGTGTCACTGATGATTATGCGGCTCTCGTGGCACTTGACCCTGGAAGCTGTTCACCCTCTGATGGACGCAGCTCTGCCGCAGTGGGAGGAAGAGAAAATCCGCGCCATCTTACTCTCGGACAGTCACGTTCGGGACTTCCATAAGCTGCGTACACGCCGGTCCGGACGTTCGAGGATGGTGGACGTGCACGTTCTTCTGGACGACGACCTCTCCTTGGTGGACGCGCACCACATCGCCGAAGAGCTGGAAGACAAGGTTCGACAAGCGTTTCCGAAAGTCGAGGTAAGCATCCACTTCGAGCCCCATGAGGCCGAGCTACTCCACCAACAGACTCACCACGCGTAGCCCGCTAGCACAACGGGCGGCCGGTCTGGGTCCGGCCGCCCGCTACGCGTCACTCCATAACCGTCTCGGTGTAGGAGTTTTCTACTCGGGTGTGGGTTGGTTACTGCTTGTTCGTTCTTCTCAACGGCTTTGACGACCGAGGACCCCCGTTTCGTTCACTAGGGCGGCGGGTTGTAGTCCGATTAGGACTTGGGTCCCAACTCCGTCAGTGCCGCCTGAACGTCGGCCACCGAGCATGCATGCGAGATGCGTTCCCTGAGGCGAGCTGCGCCCTCGAAGCCCCGGAAGTACCCGGGCAACTGACCACGCAGGCTCCGGACTGCTCGGTCCTCGCTACCGAGCTCCGCGATGTGCCGGTTGAGATGCTCCAGAGCTACCCGGCAGCGCTCTTCGAACGAAGGTTCCGGGCGCGGTAGGCGACCTTCGAGGTGGTCCCTCACCTGTGCGAGGAACCACGGGTTCGCAATAGCCGCTCGCCCGATCATCACGCCGTCGCATCCGGTTTCTCTGAACATACGCTCAGCGTCCTGGGGTGTGTGAATGTCGCCGTTGCCGATGACCGGAATACGCACCGCTCTCTTCATCTCTCCGATGAGTGACCAGTCGGCTCTGCCAGTGAACCCCTGCTTTGCCGTACGCGCGTGCAGGGTGATGGCCTGTGCCCCGGCTCGCTCGAACCGAGGGGCGAGGGATATAGAAGCCAGGTGTGCGTAATCCCATCCTGCTCGGACCTTCACGGTCACCGGCACGTCCACGGCGGCAACCACCGCTTCCACCACGGCAAGCGCCTGCCCGGGCTCCTTGAGGAGCGCAGCGCCGCTACCCTGCCGGCACACCTTGGGCACCCAACAGCCCATATTTATGTCCACGATGTCGGCGCCCATGTCCCTCGCGATGCGGGCGGTGTCGGCCATGACCTCGGGCTCGGAGCCGAATATCTGGACTGCCAGCGGCCGCTCCTCGTCCTGCACCCTCATCTTGGGGATTGAGCGAGATGGCGCGTAGCGCACCGCCATTGCGCTGACGAACTCGGTTACCATGAGGCCTGGGCCGCCGATACGCTTGGCGATGGCGCGGAAGGCGGCGTTGGTCACGTCCTCCATCGGCGCGAGCACGATTGGCGGGTCTACAAGCACTGGGCCGATGCGGAATGGGCGCACAGTCGGATTATGCCGCACCCGCACGGCCCGACGAAAAGCTAGAGTGAGTAGTGAGAATCCGGCACAATAGATAGGGATCCTCAGTAATGGGCCAAGGAGGGACAGATGGGCTTGTTCGCAGCCTGTATTTTGATGATGACCGCTGCGCTTGCCGTGGACGAGCAGCGCGACCTCGAGGTCGGCGGCGCAACTCTGCACGTACACATCCGTGGCGCGGACAGTGAGAACCCGTATGCTTTGTACCTGCACGGTGGCCCAGGGTATTCAGCCTTACCCTTTATGGCAACGGCCGGACCGGAGCTGGAGCGCTCACTGACCGTCGTGTACCTCGATCAGCGTGGGTGCGGCTTGTCTTCGCCCCTAACTGCCGCGGAAGCCAAGGCGTACTCCATAGAACGTCTGGTCCGCGATATCGAGGTGGTGCGGGAACAGTTGGGCATTGAGAAGTGGGCAGTGATCGGACACGCGTGGGGCGGGCTCCTTGGATTGCACTACGTCACTCAGCACCCTGAACGAGTCTCGTGCTTCATCAACATCAGCGGGCTTGTGTCCGTGCCCATCATGACCGACGATGTGCTTGACAACGCCGCTTTCAAAGCCAAGCAGTGGCTAAAGGAGGGTAGCGAGGGTGAAAAGGCCCGCGCGAAGGTGATCCAGGAACAAGTGGACTCCCTGCGCAAGATGTCCCAATCGGACCCCCGCCGGCTGGCCGGTGCTTACGTGCTCGCCCTTGGGGATGCGCAACTCTACTTCCACGACCCGAACTCGGCAACAGTGCAAGCGGAGCTTCGTAGACTGAAAGCGGAAGCCGATAAGTATAAGATACCAATCGAAAAATTAGACTTATCGGCCGCGGTCAGCACAGCGCTCGTGCAGAACGAGAGCTTTCACACTATGGACGCGACGCCGCTACTGAAGAAAGTGTCGGTGCCTACTCTGCTGATCGGAGGTCGTTCGGACGGTGTGGTGACAGTACGGCAATTGGAGATTGCGCGCCGCTTCGTCAAGGGGGCGCAGTTCGAGATCCTCGATGATTGCGGGCACTTCGCGTTCTATGAGCAGCCGCAGAGACTGATGCTCGCCATTTTACGCTTCCTTCCTCGCGCGGATTGGCGGCGGCCCGAAGGCGACTAGAGCCCGCATCGGTTGCACAAGAACTCTCTGCACACGGCTGCGCTGTCGCGTGGTGTGGTGAGGCTCTGGTCCACCTCGACGGTAAGCCAGCCGGAGTATCCCGCGTCGGTCAGCACCTGCACGATGGCTTGGATGTCAATGAAGCCGAGGCCGAGCTCGCAGAAGTTGCCGTAAGTCGGTCGCCCAAGCTGTCGGTCCTTTAGATGGACGTACCTGGTGCGGGCAGCGTAACGGATGAAGTACTCGACGGGACACGCTCCCCCGGCCGAGAGCTGTGCACTGTCGAAGCCGCAGAACAGCAGGTCAGGGTCCGTGTACTCGAGGAACAGATCAATCTCCTCGGGCCGCTCGATCAGCGTGTGGATGTGGTTGTGGAACGCGGGAATGACACCCGTTTCCTCACGCAGCCGTCTGCACAAGTCGTTGACATGGCCTGCATACTCGCGAATGACGGACGGCGGGTGAGACACGGAACGCTCCACCTGCCGCTCCGGCGCCGACAGCACGATGATCTCCGCATCGAGCTCTCGAAGAGCCCGGGCGATGGCGAGTTCTTGTCGCAGTTCCTCCTCGCGCGTCGCAGGATCGAGCAATGAGACCCCGGTGTAGGTGGCG
Organism: Fimbriimonadia bacterium; assembly: GCA_039961735.1. Classification (NCBI taxonomy): domain Bacteria; kingdom Bacillati; phylum Armatimonadota; class Fimbriimonadia; species Fimbriimonadia bacterium. Next base: position 190,241 of record JABRVX010000009.1, on the reverse strand, counting down.
CTGCATCGTAGCCCTGCCTCCTCCAGCATGCCATGCAATCGCGGGATGTCCTCCAGATAGTTGGCGACTGGCGGCTCGATGCCTTCGTAGCCGAGGGTCGCGACTTCTTGACACACTTGTTCGAGCGGGGTGTTGCCCCACGTGATGGGTTGGATCGCGATCGGGAGGCTGCTGCTCACTTCGTCCCTTCCTTGCGAGCAGGGGACGCCTGCATTGCCCATGCTTCGCTGTACCGATTATACTGTTCGCATGGCTTCCCATCCTCTCATTGGTATCACCGCGGATCTCGTCGAGAACGCTTCGGGCCCGCCGGAACGCGCACTTCTCTCCTATTGCCAAGCTGTCGTCATCGGAGGCGGGGTGCCTTTGGTGTTGCCGTTCGTGGACGATCCGGCGCCTTATGCAGAAAGGCTCGACGGATGGCTGATTGCGGGTGGCAGGGACCTGCCTCCCGAGGAGTATGGGGAAACGCCGCAGCCGGAGACCGAGCCAATCTCGGAGGCGCGACATGCCTTCGAGAAGCGGCTCTGGGAGTGCTTCTTGCCCACCGGCAAGCCTATCCTGGGTATCTGCTATGGGTGCCAGTTCGCCAACGTACGGCTGGGTGGCAGTCTGTACCAACACATCCCCGGCGCGCTACCCAATGCGCACCCTCACACTGGGGGGCCGGGGCAGCCGCTGGTTCACCCCGTCGCTGTCGAAGCCGACTCACGTCTGGCCGAGGCATGTGGGCTGTTTCAGTTCGAGTGCTCTAGCTCCCACCACCAAGCCATTCACCGCGTGGCTCCCAACCTTCGGGTCACCGCCCTAGCCGACGATGGCGTGATCGAAGGCGTGGAGTCGCTGGACGGCAGGTGGCTAATGGGCGTGCAGTGGCACCCTGAGCGCACACCTGATAGTCCGGCGACCGTCGGGTTGATGCGTGCATTCGTGCGTGCAGCCTCGCAGGCGGGCGCACGATGAAGATCGCGGTTACACCCTTCGCCACCTCGTCGTCGGCGTCCGCGGCACATGGTCGCCAGTTCGCACATCTCGTTGGCGAGAGCCTGAAGGCCATCCCCGGCCTGCAGGTGATGGAAGTGTCTTTCATGGCGCGGCTGCAGCGTGAGGACAGAGAAGAGCGAGTCATGGTGGCTGGCGGGCCCCACGATGCAGAGTGGTCGCGCAAGCTGCTCGAGCACCTGCAGGCTGACGCCGTGCTAGATGGGCTTCTCGAGATGGGAGACCGGCTGGAGTTGACCCTGCGAGTGACCATGGCCGAGTCCGAGGAGCCCATCGAGCGCACGCTGTCCGCCGACAGGACGGAGGTGGCAGACCTTATCGAGCAGATGCTTCTTGAGAGCGCAAGGATGCTCGGGCACGAGTCTGCAGACGTGGCGCGTGCGTTAGGTGCATCACTTCGGGAGTCGACCGGCGAGGCGGTGCTTGCTTTGCTACAAGGATGGGACGCACTCGCCTATCTGCGGCATGTGGGTGACTACCTGCCTGAAGATGCCGATTTCGAGCCGGCGTTCGACGCCCTAGTGCGTGCCGTGCGGCTAGACCCCGACTACTTGGCACCCTACGAGGCACTGATCGAACTAACACGCCAGTGTGTGCATCTGGGTCCCATACACGCCGACGTGATCGAGCGAAGCCTCAAAACGGTGAACGAGCTGTGCGAAGACGACTGGCGTGGGTGGTATTCGCTGGGAGACCTGTATCACCGCATGAACCAAGACTCTCTTGCACTGGAGTGCTTCGAGAAGTCGCTGAAACTGAATCCCGCCGAACCCGCGTTGTGGACGCGGTTAGGTTTCACGCAATCGTCGTTGGGACTCAATGCCGAAGCGATGAAGTCTTTCGAAGAAGCCATCTCCAGAGAATCACCCCTCGAGCCGAGCCCGACAGCACCGGCCTACGCATCGCTTTTGACCAAGGAAGGTAGGCCGGACGAGGCCCATGCACTATGGCAGCGCATCCTGGACCGAGATCGTACTGTGGCCATCCACTGGATCAACCTCGCTATGAGCCATGAGAGCCGCGGAGAGAGCGACGCAGCGCTCCAGGTGCTGGAGGAGGCACTCCAAGCAGTCGATAGTCCGGAGCAGGTGCACGTGCACTTGGCACGTACTTACATGCACCGTGAGAGCCACGCGAAGGCGCTAGCACACTACGAAGCTGCCGCTGAGGCACTACCTAACCAACCGGGGCTGGCCGTCGAGCTGGCTGACTGCCTTTACTTCTGCGGCAGGGTCTCCGATGCGATTCGAGTGCTGAGAGACGCACTGGCCCAGGACCCTGGGCCGCCGATTCGTGCAGCCCTCGAAGCTCGAAGGATGGAAATGGAGGAACCAGAGAAGCTGGAGCGTTTCCGACAACTGACTAAGCGGCTGATGGAGGGCCGCGACGAGGCAGCGTTGTTCGAACTGGAGCAGGTTGCTCGGTGGCTCGGAGATTACTGGCCGGTGTGGGAGGTATTAGCGCGCGGTTTCAACCGTATGGAGAAGGCCGAGAAGGCGGAAGCAGCGTCGAGACGGCTGTTGGCGTTGCTGCCGCAGTACCCTACCGCCTACGGTGAGCTTGCTGCTGCGCTCTTCGCACAAGGTAAAGCCGATGAGGCGTTCCGAACGTTTCGACAAGCTTTACGGAAGCTGCCCTACGACCCGCTCGTATTGGCCAACTACGGCATCGCGGCGAAGATGCTCGGTCGCGACGAGGATGCCGAGCGAGCGGCTCGTAGCCTGGACGCGATGGGCCAGGAAGAACTCAGCTCCCGCGTACGCGCGGCTCGCCGTCCAGACTTTCCCCGGCCTACGATTGAATAGCACAGCCGTCACCCCACATTCTGCGATCTTGGCGATTCCTTGGACTCTCCGCGTGATAGTCTGAAGCACGTCGGTGTCGTGCCAGCGAGAAGACCCCAGCCGCAGATGGGCTAGCGGTTACATTCGGGAAGGTCACCGAACGGGTCCACGCGATTGGGTGCATATCGAGATCGAGTCTCGCGAAGGAACCTCTCGTGTGCCTCGTCGGGAGCCGAGGTGAACAGCCCGGTAGCAGATGCGTACACTACGCCATCGGCATCCACGATCTCGCCCTCGGCACGCCAGAACCCTGCTTTGTCACCCAGGTATCGCCCGTTTACGCGCACGTGTCTTCCAGCCGGCACAGGGCGTCGATAGCGGATGCGCAGATCCGCCGTGAGGAAGTAGCGGCGCTTGATCACGGAGGCGGCCCAGCCCAACGTTTCATCTAGCAGCGAAGCCATGATGCCGCCGTGAAGCATGCCTGGATACCCACAGTGTCGCGCTTCGGGCACGAACTCGGTGAACACCCCCGTCTCGTCACGGATGAACACAAGCTGAAGGCCGTACGGGTTGTCCGCGCCGCACACGAAGCAGCCGGAGCTTTGGGGCAAAGAGGTCATGCCAGGATTGTGGCATTGGCGATCGGAGTTACGCGGCTCGTAGGCTCTGCGGCAACAACTCGGGGCCGATTTCCTGCGCGTCTGGTCGAGCGAGCACCACCGCGCGCTCGATCACGTTTTCCAGTTCGCGTACGTTTCCGGGCCAACGGTAGTTAAGCAGTGCCTCGATGGCCTCGTCTCTCAAGACCAGCGGTTCGCGGCCGTTCTCCGAGCAGTACTTCTGCACGAACCGCTGCGCGAGCGGACGAATGTCTTCCGGCCTGTCGCGCAGTGGCGGCAGTTCGATGTGAACGACCTGAAGCCGGTAGAACAGATCGGCACGGAAGGACCCCTCGTCCACGGCCTGATGAAGGTCGCGATTGGTTGCAGCGAGCAGTCTCACGTCCACGCGGACCGGCTTGGTCGCGCCCAGACGCTCCAGCTCCCGTTCCTGGATAACCCTGAGCAGCTTCACCTGTACGCTAAGAGGCACCTCTCCAATCTCGTCCAGGAACAACGTTCCACCGTCCGCGAGTTCGAATCGGCCCTCGCGCCTGCCGACGGCGCCGGTGTATGCCCCTTTTTCGTGGCCGAACAGCTCGGCTTCCAGGAGAGTCTCCGGAAGGGCGGCGCAGCTCACCGCAATGAAGGGCTTGCCGGAGCGAGGGCTCTGCTCGTGAATCATCCTCGCAACGACTTCCTTGCCTGTACCACTCTCACCAGTGAGCAATACAGTGGCCCGGGATGATGCAACTTGCTCTACGATCTCGAGCACCTGGCGCATCGCGGGGCTCTCGGCGACGAAATCCGTGGAAGTCACGGTCTTTCGCCCGCGCCGTTTCGGACTCTTCTTGGACTCGGCTCGGTCAGCGAGAGCGTTCGTCACGACGGCGCGAAGTACTTCCAGGTCGAAGGGCTTGGTGATGTAGTCCTGCGCTCCCATGCGAATAGCCGAGACGGCCTGGGGAATGGTGCCATAGGCGGTGATGAGAATCGTTGCGGCGTCGGGCAGGGTCTCGCTCACATGGCTCAGCAGCTCGACTCCGTCCATGTCCGGCATCATCACGTCCGTAATGATCAAGTCTATAGCCTCAGACTTTATCAAATCTAGCGCAGCCAGCCCCGACTCGGCGGTCAGCACTCGATAGCCGTCGCGCTCCAAGGCCGCCTGGAGTATTCGACGGATGTTCTGCTCATCGTCGACGATCAGAATCGTGGTCCTTTTTTCCGTCATGTTCCCATCATCTATGGCTCGTCTCCGCGCGCGGGCAAGCGTAGCGTGAACGTAGATCCCTTGCCCGGCCTGGAGGTCAGTTCGATCGTTCCGCCGTGGGCATCCACCAGCTTCCGCACGACCGCAAGACCCAGGCCCGTCCCTTTCGCCTTCGTCGTGAAGAACGGCTCGAACACGTGAGCCGCTTCTTCCTGGGTCATTCCCAGTCCTGTGTCTCGCACACTGATGACCGCCACCTCACGTACCCGATCGTGCGTGCCGCTTACAGTCAGAGTCCCGCCGTTCGGCATCGCCTGACATGCGTTCAGCGTAAGGTTCCGAAGCACCTGGTTGAGCCTCAGTACGTCTATCCACAGTATCGGCAGGTCCCGGCTCGCGTTCAGGCGGAGCGTCACGCCGCGTTCCCGGCACACGGGTCTCCACACCCGCACGAAGTCTTGGAGCAGATCGCGGAGAGGCACCGGCTGAAGACGAAGCTGCAGGGGGCGCGCGAAGTCCAGAAAGTCCTCCGCAATCCGGTTGAGGCTGTCTACCTCGTTCAGGATGATGCGAGCGAACTCGGAGGCGGGGGCGTCGGGTTCCGTCTGCTGCAGGAGTTGGGCGGCGCCGCGGATGCTCGTCAGTGGATTGCGTAGCTCGTGGGCAATCTGGGCGGTCATCTGGCCGAGGTGCGCCAGGTGCCGCATGCGCTCCATGTCGCCTTCCAGCGCGGCCCGATCCGTAACGTCCTCGATACTAAGCAGCATCCCACTCGAACTCATGGGCGCCGCAACCAGGTTCGCCGTCATCGCGCAGCCATCGGTTCGCGTGAGTCCCTGTTGCCAAAGGTGCATCGGCACCCCGCTGTCCCGCGCGGCCTCGATCGCATCCAGCACTGGCTCCGCCGAGGCAGTCTCGAGCGCGAGCAGCACCACGCGCTCGAGCGGACGTCCGCAGGCGTCCTCCGACGCGATACCGAGAATGGTCTCCATACGCGGGTTCCACAGGACCACGGTGCCTGTTTGGCTTGTTGCAGCGAGCCCGCTCGAAAGGGCACGAACGGCGTGAGATGCTAAATTGTCGGCCTCGGATCGTTGCGAGGACAGCAGTCGCAGCAACCTACCCGTGGCGGCCACCAATTCTGCAACCGCTGCCGTCGTGGTGCTGTCGGGTATCAGCGACCTCCGGCCGAAGTCAGCGAGCAACAAGCCCTGCTGGGGCCCTGGAATCACTGCCGCGATGAGGCCGGGGCAACCCAGCATTCGGCGCAGCCCGGCGTACTCGCTTCCGTCGGCTAGCCACATGGCGGCCTCCAACCTCAACAAGTTTGCCCATGGCGCGCTATCTGGTCGGAAGCCACGTTTCGGGAAGACCCTGCTGGGGTAGCCACGAAGGGCGACGGGCATCAACGACGTGCCCGCTGGCCCATCGGTGAGTACGAGATTGACCGATCGGGACGCACCGGTGACCGTCTCCACCTCGGTGAGTAAGGCCGCCTGCAGCGCCTCGACACCACGCTCTGTGGCATCCACGAGCCTGCAGAGCGCGTGGGCAAGGACGCCGGCTCCTGAAGCGGGCAGCAGCCCGTCCGGAGCGCGTTCGCGGTCTAGGACCGGTGCGGTGGTGGCCATCTCCAGGAACTCCTCCCTTGACGCTAGCAAGTGGCCGTGATATACTCTTGAGTTGTCCTCATCTACGAGACGTGGCTTCAGTCGAATGCCCCACTTGAATGTTCGGAGATTGACGGTGTGAGTATCACATCCGAGAGTTACGATCGGGCCGTGCGCGCCAAGGAAGAGGGGCGATACTCGGAAGCCGTCACCGAATTGGAGGCTCTCCTAGTAGAAGACCCTACGAACCCGGATGCCCATTGGCAGATGGGCCTCGTGTTGTGCTTTATGGGCGACTTCGACGGTTCGCTGGCCGAGTTGCAGAAGGCTGTGGATCTGGATTCGGGCCACATCCGTGCGAGAAACGACCTCGCGATGACCCATATGATGTTGGGCAACTACGAGGAGGCAAAGAGCATCTTCTTGACGGTCTTGGCCGACGACCCCGGCAACGAGGTCGCAACGCGCCAACTCGTCTACTTCACCTAAGGTGACCCCCGACGCCGCCAAGCAGTGGACGCTCGCTGCGCTGCTGTTCGCCATCGTCGCAGTCGTCCCGATGTGGCGATGCGTCCTCTATGGCGAGGTGTTCGTGCCAGGCGCGATGAGTCTGGGCTTCGAGCCTTGGAAAGAGGAGACGGGCGAGGCGTGGGACATCCTGCGTTGGGACTCGGTAGCGCAGTTCTACCCTTGGCGAAAGTTTTTGTTTTTCCACCTGGCTTCGGGCCACGTGCCGCTGTGGAACCGAAACGAGTTACTCGGCACGCCCTTCCTTGCGAACTCGCAGAGCGGCGTGTTCTATCCGTTGCACTGGGTCCTGGCCCCTCTGGGTGCCGGGTGGGGGATCACGGTAGCAGCGTTTCTGCACCTGATGTGGGCTGGGCTCGGCTGTTACGTGCTGTGCAGGCGCTTGGGGTGTGGGTGGGGTCCCGCAACTTTGGCTGGGGTGACCTTCGAGCTGTCGCAATGGGTGATCGCGTGGTTGCAACTAGCCAGCGTCCCGACGACAGTAGCTTGGATTCCGTGGCTGCTAGCGGCGGTGCATCGGGTGTGGTCCCTGCCGAACGCTACAGCGGCCGTGAGGCTCGCATGCTGCTCGGCAATGCTGTTGCTTGCAGGCCACTTACAGATAGCGTCTTACGGCATCGGTGCAGCGCTCGTCTTCGCGCTGTTCCTCGTGTCCTCTGGGACCTGCCAGCAACCTCGGCGTCGAGTGGTTGGCGCCTGGTCGGGGGGTATGGCGCTAGGGGTCGCCCTGGCTGCCGTGCAGTTGCTTCCAGTTCTGGAAATGGGCAGGCTGTCACACCGTTCCACGTCGCCGAGCAGCGAGGGATATCAGGCCTATGTTCGACTTGCCATGCCTACAGCGTTGGTAGGATTGGCGGTGGACCCATACACGGCCGGTAACCCGCGGATGGGTACTGCGATGCCGAATCCCGAGATCGGGGGCGCATATTGGGGCCCAGAACCTCTCCCGGAGTACTCGGCGTACGTCGGGCTGACTGCACTGGTACTTGCCGGTTACTCGGTGCTGCGCATCTGCACCCTGGGATCGTGCGGGTGGGCTTTGCTCACCATAGGCATCGGGGCGTGGTTGCTCGCTCTGGGGACCGACTTGAACCGACTGCTGTACTTCGGCATCCCTGGCTGGGCGGCGACGGGCAGCCCCGCGCGAGTACTGTGCCTGGCTGCGCTTGCCGGAGCTGTGTTAGCAGGCTTGGGCCTGGAGCAGATGGTGCGAGATGGTAGGGAACTGCCGGCGGATCGCAGACGGGCCCTGGGAGTGTCGTTGGTCGTTGCTACGGGGTTGTTATCGGGTGGCCTGCTGTGGTGGGTGACGACCGCACGACCCTTGGCTTCGCCCTCTATCGAGACGGCATCTGTGTCACGGGGGCTAATGCTACCCCTGCTTGCGATGGTACTCCTTGTGCTAGCTTGGGCGCAGAGACCCTGGGGAGGAAAGGGAGCAATCGCTGCCGGCATCGTCGTGCAGATCGCATTGCTCGCCCCCTTCGCCGCGGACTACAACTCGACATCCAAGTCACCCGACATCTACCCCTCGTTCGCTGGACTAGAGAGATTACAGGAGGCTGCGCCCTATCGAGTCGCCATTGTGAATGGTGACCGATGGAATCGGTACATCCAACCCCCGGCGCTGCTACCCCCAAACTCCGCAATGGCACTGGGCTTCGACGAGGTGGGGGGCTACGACTCGCTGATCCTCAAGAGCACCAAAGAGCGTCTGCTGGACGCGCTCAACGGCGAGGACAGTGCTGTGATGGCCAACGGCAATATGCTATTCGTCAAGCCGGGAGTTATGGAGCGGACAGATGACCTAGCGGACACTGGCGTTCGCTACGCGCTCGTGTGCTCTCTCGACGCAGGCACAGCGGATGGCGAGCCGCTGCTCGTGGAACTGCAGCCTGCTCCTATGGCTGAGGTCTCTGGCGTTGCGGCAGATCTCCAGTGGACAAGCCCGAATGGATTCCTCATCCGCTCCGGCGTAGCCGGCCCCGCCATGGTGCGTGTTGCTGCTGCTCCGGGATGGGTGGTCCACAATGGCATGCAGCGAGTCCCGGTCGGCAGGGCAGAGCCTTCCTGGCTTGCAGTGGATCTGCCGGAGGCTTTGACCGTATCGCACTGGCGGTACGAGCCCAGCACCTATCGCGTCGGGCTGTTTCTTACTCTGCTTGGTGTGGCGATGGTCAGTGGCATCGCAACTGGCAAGGGCCGAGTGATGATCAAGAATAGACCATAAAGTTGATCGAAACGAGAATCTCCTGCCACATGACGTCGCCAGGGCACGCGAGCCGCTGAACTTGCGGCGGGCCTATAAGCAGAGATAGGGGTGCGTTCATCGTGGTACTCTTGCTCCCGCTGGCGCGTGCCGTTACGCGTTGGACAAATGCATCAAAGAGGATTGCGATGGCTAGAATGGTAACGATGAAAGGGAACCCTCTGGAACTGGAGGGCCCGGAGCTGCGAGCAGGGGACCGCACGCCCGACTTCCGACTGCACGCGAAGGACTTGAGCGACGTCACTCTCAAGGATTTCGAGGGCAAGGTGTTGCTACTCAGCGTGGTACCGTCGCTGGACACGGGCGTTTGCGCGATGCAGACAAAGCGATTCAACGAGGAAGCGTCCAAGCTTCCAGATAGCGTGTGCATCCTAACGGTTAGCTGCGATTTGCCTTTTGCCCAAGCGCGGTTCTGTGGAGCCAACGGCATCGCTATCCCTACCGCGTCCGACCACCGTGATGTCAGCTTCGGCAAGGCGTATGGGACGCTGATCCCCGCGCTACGTATCGAGTGCAGGGCGCTCTTCGTGGTGGATGCCTCCGGGATCATCCGCTACGCCGAGTATGTGCCGGAGTTGACCAACGAGCCGAACTACGACGCCGCGCTCTCCGTAGTTCGGTCCCTCATCTCGTAGACGAGAGGTTCTTGATGCATTTCGGCGATATGACCTGGCGACAGGTCGAGGCATATCTCGAAACGGATGATCGTGTAATCGCGATCTTCGGCGCGTGCGAGCAGCACTGCGGCCTGAGCCTGCTCACGGACATCCGCATCCCCTTGGAGATTGCCGGTCGAGTGGCCGAGCGGGAACGGGTACTCGTCGCGCCGCCACTCAACTTCGGCCTGTCGGCGGCATTCCGAGCCTATCCCGGCACGATCAGCCTGGGTCCCGAGGCCTTCTGTGCAGCCGCCCGCGAGATCCTACTCAGCCTGTACGAGCAGGGCTTCAAGCGGATCATGGTGCTCAACGGGCACGGTGCGAACACACCACTCGCATCGATCCTGCAAGAAAGCGCGGAGGCACACCACGACCTGCAGCTTCAACTAGTGGAATGGTGGCGGCTGCCGGTGGTCGCCGAATACGCCGAACGCGTCGGCTCGGAGGCTCTGCACGCCAATTGGGCGGAGTGCTTTTCATTCACGCGCATAGACCAGCCGCAGGGCGAAAAACCGCCAGCGGCGCTTCCACGGTTCGTGCCAGGAGGGTGGCTGCGCGGCGTGCTGAGCGACGGGTCCTTCGGAGGCCACTACCAGCAGCCGGACGCAACGATGGACGCGATGCTCGACGACATCGTCGCCGAGGTAGCTCGGTTGATCCGCGAAGGCTGGCCGTCCTAGCCGAGAACTTTCAGCGCCTGGTCCAGATCGGCGATCAGGTCTTCGGGATCTTCGAGGCCGACGTGCAGGCGGATTCGCCACGTGCTGTGGCCGGTCTTGCCATCGAGGGGCGACGGGATCGGAGCGGCCAGACTCTCGTACCCGCCCCAGCTCACGGCGAGGCGAAACAGCTTCAGCCGGTTCGCAAATGCGCGGACCCTGTCGTCGTTGGTCTCCTTCGGGATGAAGGTGAGAAGGCCAGTGGAGCCACGCTGTTGTTTCTGCGCCAGGGCGTATTGAGGGTGCGAGGGAAGGCCCGTGTAGAGTACCCTTGCCACGACTGGATGCTCCTCGAGCCAGGATGCGACTGCCATCGCGTTGCGTTGGTGGCGGTCCAAGCGAACAGATAGCGTTCTCATACCGCGAAGGATCAGCCAGGACACGAAGGGGTCCATCACCGCGCCAAGCAGACTGGACTCATGGCTTAGGGCCTCGCGGAGCCTCGACTCCGAGGTGATCAGTGCGCCGCCTATCAGATCGCTATGACCTCCCAGATACTTCGAAGCCGAGTGCACTACGATGTCCACGCCCATCTCAATGGGGTTTTGCAAGTAAGGCGTGCAGTGGCTGTTGTCTATCAGGGTGGTAACGCCGTGGCTTCGTGCGATTGAGCACACGGCAGCTATATCCTGCAGATCGAAGACGATGGTCAAAGGCGACTCGATGTAGTACAGTGTGGTGTTGGGTCGCGTCGCGGTATCGAATGCGGATGGATCAGCGCCATTTACGTAGGTGGTCTCCACGCCGAACCGTGCAAGTATGCCGTCCAGCAAGCCCCTGCCATAGCAGCCTTCCACTGCCACAATGTGATCGCCCGCGCGCGTGCATGACATAATCGCGGCGGTGATGGCACCCATCCCGCTGCCGAACATCCGCGCGCTCTCCCCACGCTCCAGCAAGGCCAGCTTGCGCTCTAGGATCTCCGTTGTGGGATTGCCGACTCGGGTGTATCGGTACGCCCCCGGCTTGTCTCCCCAGTCTTCAAGCGACTCGAAGGCGAAAAGCGAGGCCTGAAAGAGCGGAGGGCTTACCGCCCCTAGGAACCGTGCCGGTTCCTCGCAAGCGTGAGCAAGCAGAGTATCGAAGCCGGGTTCGCGCAGGGCGATCGGCGGCTCAATGTCAGTGGAGTCCATCGGCGCATTGTGGCTGCCGGCGTGGCGCGCTGTCTACTGGCAGATTCGCCCTTTTGACACCGGTAGTCGCACGCTCGCCAAGCCTACCGTCTCACCGGATCGCCCCAGCCGTTGAAGAATCCGTTGTCGAGGTTTCCATCGCGATCCAAGTCATCGAGGTGGGCTAACGGCATGGAGCTGGAATGTCCGTCACACCAGGCAATGGTGACTCGGCCCACGTTCCACTCGGCAGGAGTGGCTCGACAACCCCACTGGCCCGGAGTATCGGGGACCCCCGAACCACACTCCGAGGGCTGCGCGTAGAAACCCGTTTCCCTGCCGCTTCCCCGCGCACTCGGCAAAGGCGGATCTACGACATACACTCCCGCAGTCACCTCACCGAGATCATTCCTGACGCCGCGCGCATCGGCAACGGCCAACGTCTGCGCCATGTTGGGAATGGTAGAGGACTTAGCCGTGAACGGAAGACCGCTGCCCTCCGGGCCTGTACGCGAGTTGCCAAGGTACTGGTAGTTGTAACCGTAACCACCATAGAAAACATCTTGGCGGTGAGCCCACCGATTCCTGAACATCTCACGAGGGGCAAGGGGACCGACGAATAGAGCGGTATCTCGGCAATACGGGTAAATGTAGTCTGGCCATCGGGTGCGCGGCTGAACCCAGGGTTGGCTGGAGTGCATCGGGTAGCCCGCCCAGTCGGCGTGGTACATGGACACTCCCATTGAGATCTGCCGCAGATTGCTAAGATTCGCCGCTACCCGCGCCGACACTCGCGCTCGCGCGAAGACCGGAAACAGAACTGCAGCGAGAATTGCGATTATAGCGATTACCACGAGAAGCTCGATTAACGTGAATCCTCGTCCACATCTAGTATTCATGCTGGGTCACACGGTACCTTAGTTCCATCCTAGCCCATATGACTTTCGTCATGTGTAGGACTTTCGCCTTCGGACTGCATGCGTAGGGCGGAGCCTCCTTGATGTCGGCATGCAATCAATCGGGGTCATAATGGCCACATGCGCTACCGGTTGCCCGGCAGCTTAGTCGAGCCCACCAAGAGGCAGAGGGAAGACGCTGCTTGGTCGGTGACAGTGTGGGACGGCAGAAGAGTCACCATCCGGCTTCACTTCACTTTGCTTCTGCTCTTCGCATGGCTCGGCTACCACTCGCTTCAGGGGCCCGATCACGCGCACGGCGCGCTGTTTCTCCTCGGGGTACTCGCCTCATTCCTCGTCCATGATCTAGCCCATGCGGCCATGGCCCTCGGGCGTGGCTATGCGGTCCGGGATGTCGTGGTCTATCCGCTGGGTGGATTGCCCAGCTTTGATCGCAAAGTGCCGCCAGGCGACGATGCGCTCGTGTTCTTGATGGGGCCACTGGCGAACGCGGTGGTCGCCGCACTGCTGTTCTGGATTTGCGAGCTGACCGGACCGGTTCTTCCCTTCGATAGGCTGATCGAGACGCCCGGCCACTGGCTAGAGAAGCTGATATTCTTCAACTTCACGCTGGCCCTGTTGAATCTGTATCCCGGGTATCCCGCCGACGGGGGGCGACTGCTTCGGGCGGTACTATCGTCTCGGCTAGGGCAGGGAAGGTCGGCGATGATAGCTGCCGCGCTCGGCCACGGGGCAGGTATGATGGCGGGACTGTACGCCGCCCTCGGCCATCCGTACCTTCTCTTTTTCACCGTGTTCATGATCCTCGGTGCCGGCGCCGAGTTGAGCCTCACTCACCACAGGGAGTTGGTAGAGGGGGCGGCTGTCGAGGAGGCGATGATCACTAACTTCACCACTCTGTCGCCAGCCGACACGCTGGGCCACGCTTGCGAGATGCTCGTTCGCGGCTCACAACAAGACTTCCCGGTCATGCACGAAGGACGCCTGCTCGGGATGCTTTCGAGGGACGACCTGTTACGTGGGCTGGGCCGTGAGGGCAGATTGGGCTATGTTGCTGGGGCGATGAGGCGCGAGTTCCCGCACACCACACCTTCCATGGACCTGAGCGATCTGATCGACCTGTTCGAGGACCACGGTGCGGACGTGTTGCCGGTGTTAGACGGGGAGCACGTGGTGGGGATCATCACGCCTGAGAATGTGGGCGAGTACCTCGCTGTGAAGAGGCACTCGCCCAGGAATCCGGAGCAAAGCCGACCTTGACCTACTTGCTTTTCGCTGCCGCGCGAAGCGCCGAGTCCATCATTTCCGCGAGCTGCTTCGCGTCCTTGTAACCGACCGCCCGGCTGATCTGTGTGCCGTCAGGACGAAGGAAGAGCATCGTCGGCACAGCTTCCACGTTGTGCTTTCTCGCGAGGCTCTGCTGCTGGTCGATGTCGATCAGTACCATGATGAACGATGCCGACTTCTTGACGATGGACGGGTCCTTGTAGGTGCCGTTGAGCATTCGCTGGCACGGGCCGCACCACTCCGCGGCGAAGTCCACCAGCACTGGCTTTTTCTGAGACTTGGCCAGTTTCAGGCCTTCGTCCAGATTGTTAATCCACTTGACTCCGGTCGGTTGAGCGGCAGGATTCGTGCTCTGTGAAACGGTCACACCGAGCAAAGCGAGGCTGAGCGCAAGAACTACGAGAACGCGCAAAGGGACACCTCCGATGGCATACTTTCTATTCATACGTCGGGGAAGACAAGGGAGTCTCAACAGGCTGCCGCGCCCCAGAGCACTGAGGCGCGGCAGCGGCCGTAGCGTAAACCAGGCAGAGACGCCCCTAGCGGCGTATCGCCTCTCGAGTAGACAGGTTCTTGTTGGCGGGTATCGCAGTCGCGGCGTTGGTCCATTCCGTCGTTGCCATCGTAACGGGTGCCGCCATCCCCGTGTTCAGCCAAGCGTTCAGCATGTCTGTGCCCACGTTCGCGAGGAACGGGATCTGTCGAGTATTGGCAAGGTACAGGAACTGGATGTACTCCCACGACGTCGGCTGGTACATCAGGCGGATGACCCCCCGAACTGCTCCGGTCGGCGGCTTCAACGTTACCTCGTCCCAATAGCGGTAGGTGCCACCGACACCGGGGTTGCCGTATTGGTCCGCCGGCACTGGCAGCGCGTTGCGCCTCTTCGCCTCGTCGTAGCTGAAGCCGTACGGCGGGATGCGGTTGTCCTTTGCAACAAAGTTGTTGAGGACGAAGTGGAACGTCTCGTGGTAGGAGCCTGCGTGGCCCGCGGCGAGTTGCCCGAGGGTCATGTCGGGCAGACCGCTGTACCTATCGAAGCTGAGAGGCAACGACGCAGGGTAGCCGAGCGACAGCAATTGCGCGGCCCACTCCTTGGTCATGGCATAGTGCGCCTCGTACACCTTCGTGTTCGGGTCATAGGGGTCGATGAGACTCTCTACCACCATCGGCACGCCATTCAGCGTCACCGCGATGGGTCCGTAAGCCCCATCCTCCCTCAGCAGCGTGCCGTTGGCCGAGTACCACTCGATGTTCAGCCACATACGGCGCCCCTCGGGGTAGCCACTGATAAGCTTGTGGCCGGTGAGGTTCACCACTCGGAGCGTGTTGCCCTGAACCTTGAGACTCGCCGCCAGGCCGAGCTGGTCCAAAGCCCTCAGCTTGCCTGCGTCCAGCGCGCTCTTCTGTCTTGCGGTCAAGCCGCCACCGATGCGCAGCTTGCCGAGGCTATCCAGGTACTCGATGGCATCCGGCATCCAGTAGTTACCGCCGGTCTGATCGTGGAGCGGAAGGTCGTTGCGGAACGGCGCCGACTTGTTACAGCCCATCCCTTGCACCGGCCTCATGTGGCAGGATTGGCATGTGAAGTAGCGAGGCGTTCCGTCAACATAGTCCCCATTCGGGCGTGCAACGACGGCGCTGTCGTAGGCCCGCTTGATCGCCCCGGCTTTCAGCTCGGCAGGCAGCGAGGCATACTGGTTCATACGCGTGTTGGAGAGGGCACTCGACTTGTGCTCGCTAAAGGTGCGCTCGACGATGCCGTACATGAACGGGAAGTTGTTGAACGCAGCCTTGCCCTGCACTGGAGAACCCGGCACTCCACTGAACTTGCCTGGCTCGAGCGGCTGCTGGGCGCCGTTGTTGTGGGCGAGGTCGCCTACAGCCGGATTAGAAACGTCATGGCAGGTTCCACAGAGGTCCGAGGATCGGTGGAACCGAGACTGCAACCACTGGTGGCGTGCGTTCGCATCGGAATAGGGTCCTAGCTTGTGCGCCCCGCCCCACAGCACGTACATTCCGCTGCCTAAGAAGGCCGTGGCGGGCGACTGACCATCGTTCGCGATAAAGGGCGCTGTCTGCACGCCGACGTGTTCGCTGTTGTCGGGGTTCGTGAACTTGTGGCAGGTGTCGCAGGAAACACCATCGGCATCCTTGGACGACTGCAACCCTGATCCGTCGGTCGGGGTCGAGCGACCTGCGATCCACCCGTCAGCCGAGTGACAGCGCAGGCAGAGATCTCCTGCACCGTCGAAGTCCTGCTCGGCAATGGCCATCGTGGCCCAGAAGATGGGGTCCCTGCCCGCCATTGCCATCATTCCGCCGCGCCAGTTGAACTCCGGCTCGACGGCGCTGTCGTATCCCCCATGGCAGTTGTCGCACTTGTCCGGCGACTCCAGGTTATTGACCTGGCCGGGCTGTGTGCCCGGCTGCTGAATGTCCGTCGGCACCACGAGTGCCGCATAAGCTACGCCAAGTAACGCGAGAGCAGCCCCAGTCATCAGGACTAGGCTGCCCTTTCTGTTGCAAGATGCCTTTCTCATTGTGAGCCTCCCCGAGATCGAGTGCACGCGTGCCTCGGTTAGAGGCTACTCACTCCCAGCGCCGCCCCCGGGCGCTCTCGGGGCAGGAGTGAGCCTCCCCGTATTTCGTTTAGCATTATATCATGATTTGCTCCAAATGTCACATTGAGGCGCGCGAATCCGAGGAAGAAACCGAACTTTTGTGCAGAAACTTAGCCATGCTAAACACTCACTCCGACCCTTAGCAGGACACACCCGGCCAGCTACGAAGAGCTGCAGCGATGCCTCCGCCGCAAGCGGCGCGGGCAGGGTGGCCCACTGCAAGGGAGATGAGCCGATGGAGTTCGTGCTCGATAATGGAAAACTGCGCGCGGAATGGGGGATGGCCGATGGTAGGCTGGTTCCCGGGCCCGTCACGAGTCGCGAGACAGGGGCATCGTTACCACCGGCTACGGCGCCTTTCGAGTTAGACATCGGCGGTGAGGCAATCACATCAACCGACATGGTCCTCACCCAATCGTCCGGGGTGACAGCGCGCCGAGGCGATCCCAGCGCGGGACGCATCGCTGACCGAGAGGACACGGATGTGCTCACCGCATGCTTTTCGCTCGAGCGCTGCGGCCTCGAGCTCGAAATAGAGTGGCACGCGTCGTTGGGTCGGAACGCCCGCTACCTCAGACAGTCCGTGACACTTTCGGCCATAGCCCGTCCCGTAGATGTCACTCGCGTGACCCTGATCGGCCTTCCGGTAGATGCAGCGATAACCGGGGCAGTGCCCGGGTCTCCGCTCGTGATCGGTCATACCTACGCAGCACTGGAGCACCCAATGGCGGAGAGCCGTTTCGATGCACGGGCGACCAGTTCGTTCCCGCTCCGCTTGTCCTTGCAGCCGGGTGCTCCGCTTACCCTCACCGCTGTGACTGGCTTCGCGCGCCCGGGACAGATCCGCCGCGACTTTGCCGAGTACGTCGAACGCGAGCGGCCGCGTCCCTACAAGCCTCTGCTTCACTACAACTCGTGGTACGACCTCGGTTTCTTCACGCCGTTCGATGAGAAGGCAGCCCTTGGAGCCATCGAGGCGTACAGCCAGGAGATGGTACGCAGGCGGGGCGTACAAATGGATGGCTTCCTGTTCGACGACGGGTGGGACGATCCGAGGACGCTTTGGGGGTTCCACGAGGGTTTCCCGAACGGCTTCACCCGGTTACGGGAAGCGGCAGTCGCCATCGGGGCGGCGCCGGGGGTCTGGCTGTCGCCTTGGGGTGGCTATAGCACCCCGAAGCAGCGACGCTTGGAGTATGCTCGGCAGCAGGGCTTCGAGATGAACGAGCACGGGTTGGCACTCTCCGGACCCGTGTACTTCCAGAGGTTCCTGGAAACGTGCAGCCGGTTCGTGACCGAGTACGGTGTCAACCACTTCAAGTTCGACGGTATGGGAGACACGAGCACGGTGGCGGCAGGCAGCCGTTTTGGCAGCGACTTCGACGCCGCCATCGAGATGATCAGCCAACTGCGGCGGCTACGAGGCGATCTCTATGTCAACCTGACCACCGGCACATGGGCCTCTCCCTTCTGGCTGCTTCACGCGGACTCCATCTGGCGGGGCGGGGAAGACTACGGCTTCTTCGGTCCCGGCACCAAGCGGCAGCAGTGGATCACCTATCGGGACGCGGCGACCTATGCCAACGTGGTCCGCGCCGGGCCGCTGTTCCCCATCAACTCTGTGATGCTGCACGGGGTCACCTTTGCGCCTCACGCGCCAGGCTTGGCCGACGACCCCGGCAACGACTTGCCGTCCGAGATCTGGTCACTGTTCGCCTCGGGAACGCAGTTACTGGAGCTGTACGTGTCGCCGTTGCTGATGACACCCGAGAGGTGGGACGTGCTGGCGGCAGCTGCTCGATGGGCAAGAAGCCGAGCCGAAGTGCTGCGCGATACCCACTGGATAGGCGGGGATCCAGGCGAGATCGAACCTTACGGATGGGCCGGCTGGTCGCCGGAGTTGCAGATCGTCTGCGTGCGCAATCCGGCGGACGTCCCCAATCGGTTCTCACTGTGCCCACGGCTGCTGTGGCAGCCTATGGACGGGGCGCCCTCATATAGGTTCCACCAAGTATGGTCCTCAGCCACCCACCACAAGCCATTCGAAGTGGCGGTAGAAGGGGAGTACGCGTTGGAACTCTCGCCCTTCGAGGTGCTGGTGCTGGAGGCTGCTACGGCGCGCTGAGACCGAGAGCATCGGTGCCCTCGCCGATGTATAGGGCCGGGATTCTCCGGTCGCGAGCCTCAACGGGACGACGAGACTACTTCAGGAATAGCTCGACGACAGGTACCGTGACCCTCGGGTGCAAGATGGGCAAGCGCAGCGTCAGCAGACCGGGAACGTCGTGCTCGTGCCCGCCACGCTCCACCATAGGCACCTCGGAGCCGTCATTCAGCAGTTGGGCGTACTCCACCTTTCCCGCGTACCCCTCCAGATGCAGGTCGCGGATGGGCCAGGCCAGCACGTGGACGTACAGCCGGTTGGTTTCTGGATTATAGGTCAGCCGGCAGTCCTGCGGCGTGGCAAAGCCTTCGGGCGCCTCCGTGCAGCCATAGATGGCCCGCGAGTGACGCTTCATCCATTCCCCGATGCCCACGAGCCGGTCCATCGCTCGGTCATCGAACTCCCCGCGTGCGGTAGGGCCCACATTGAGTAACAGATTCCCGCCCTTGCCCACCGTGTCTACCAGCAGCAACACGAGTTGCTCGACGCTTTTCCAGGTCGCTTCGTCGCGGTGATAGCCCCAAGAGCCAGAAAACGTCTGGCAGGTCTCCCACAGCACCTTCTTGCCGTTTCGCGTCGGGCACTCCCGCGCCATGAACTGCTCGGGCGTCAGGAAGTCCCAGCCACCAGGCACATCCATCATGTCCAGGCGATCGTTCACGATAATCTCTGGCTGTAGCTCGCGTGTCAGCCTCAACAGGCTTTCCGACTGCCAGTCGTCACGTCCTTTGCCGTCGGGACCGGGGTAGGAAAAGTCATAGAAAATGTAATCTATCTTTCCGTACTGCGTCAACAGTTCACGTACCTGGTTGTGGAGGTATTCGGCGTAGCGCCTCACGTCGCGACCTTCTGCAGCCTTGCGGAACTCGGCATCGTCGCGCATCGGGTGAAATCGGTCCACGGGGAAGTCCGGGTGGTGCCAATCAATCAGCGAGTGGTAGAACCCCACATGGAGCCCCTCGGCCCGAAATGCCTCGACCATAGGTCGGATGAGGTCCTTGCCGTAGGGGGTGTTGGTTACTTTGTAGTCGGTGTAGGCGCTGTCCCAGAGGCAGAATCCCTCATGGTGCTTGGTGGTGATGACGAAGTAGGTCATCCCAGCATTCTTGGCAGCCCGCGCCCAAGCCTGCGGGTCGTACAAGTCGGGATCGAAGTGCCGGAAGTAGGTGTCGTATTGCTCGTCCGGGATCCGTTCGGCACTCTTCACCCACTCGTGCCTGGCGGGGAGGGCGTACAGCCCCCAGTGGATGAACATGCCGAACCTGCCGTGGGTGAACCACTGCCAGTGTTCAGGGACGGAATCGGGAGTATGGGCCATCGGTACACTCCTTCGACCGCCCGGTTGTGAACAGAGGAGGCGGTCTGGGTCCGATTCGTCGGGCCATGGGCCGCTCCCTGCAGCCGTGGGTTACGAGCCGGAATAGATGCCGAATGGTGTGAAGCTCTCCTGAGCTTTGCCTTCGCAACGTTACACTGTTAGCCGAGAATTGTGTTAGATGGACGGACTGGCGCTACGGCGCTATTCGGCTGTTTGCACGGGTCCTCCATCCATCGAGAGGGGCAACTTTGTCAGACACTCCATCGGCTACGGCAACGATGCTCGGCCACGTGGACTACTGGCTGTTTCTGGCTGGCTTCGGCCTCATCTGGATGGCCTGGAGCTGCCTGAAGGCCAGGCGAGCCAACCTGGCCGATGCGCCGTGGATCTGGCTCGTGTGGTCAGCCGCTGTGGCGGGAGCCTGGCACTGGCAGCAGTTCCTCGTCGGCTGTTTCGGCGACTCGTCGGTGTCACGCCTCCTTGGGCAAGCGGCTCTCGCGGCCGTTCCGGTGCTCTACTTCGAGTTTGCCCGCCGCTCAGTTCACATGTCGGGCCGACTGGACGCTCTGATGAAGCATGGCTGGTCAGTTGTCGCAGGCATCTCTGTCGTCACCGTCACCACTCCCGGCGTCGAAAGCACCGCCCTGATGGCAAGCACACTGGGACTGGTCTGTTGCGTCCTTGGGCTCGTTGCCGCGATGCGCTTCTCGAGCCACCCTGCCGCAGATGGTAATTACCTGCGCCGGTCCGTGGCGACTTCAGCATTGCTGAGCCTACATATCACGGTCGCGGGGCCACTCCACATCGCATCGGGCTATGCCGAGAGCCTCAGCCCGGGCATCAGTGTCATAGCCTTCATGATCACCGCGCTGCTGTCGGCTGCTTCGACATGGTGCCTCTGCGCTTGTCTGGTCGGGCGTTCCGAGTTGCGCCGAGCCTGGGGTCTGCCGGCGGTCATCGCCTCGGTGCTGCTGGTCGGATGGATTGCAACGGTCGAGGTCGGCAACGCCTCGGACCGGGCCTTTCGCGGGGATATGAAGAGCAGGGTGCTGTCCGCCGCGAGTGGCTTGGACCCGGCGCTCATAACCTCCCTCGCTGGCGAGAAGTCCGACATGCAGACCCCCGAGTACCGGGCCCTGAAGCGTGTGCTGATCAAGCTTTTGACCGCGGATCCCACGAACTCCTTCGCATATGTGATGGCGCTGAAGGATGGTCAGGTGGTCTTCCTCGCGGACGCCGAGCCCGACGCGTCACCCGACGTGTCGCTGCCGGGCGACATCTACGAAAGCACTACCCCGGGAATGCTGAATTCGTTCAACACGGGCGAACCTCTTGTCGAAGGGCCGTACGGCGACAAATGGGGAACCTGGATCAGCGCGTTCGCGCCTATCCGTCTCCCGGGTGTGTCGAGGCCGCTCGCCCTGCTGGGTCTAGACGCAGATGCCCTTCTGTGGAAGAGCGCCCTGTCCAGGGCGCGCCTCGGCGTCCTCCTCCTCGTGCTGCTGCTTTGCCTTGCCACCACTGCCGTGAGCACCGCCCAGCGACACTCCACGGATCATGCGCTCGCGGAGTCGCGCAGGCAGTACGAAACTCTCGTCCGCCACTCCCCCAATATGATTGCGCTGTTGGATGCTCACGGCAACGTTGTTTCGCTCAACGCGAGGGGCAGGGAGTATCTCGGCCTCGAGGGCACACCCATCGGCGGCACGGCTTTCGAGCAAGTGTGGCCTGAAGATCTGCGGCCGAGAGTGTCACAAGCCGTCGAGGCGGCTGCGCAGGGCAAAGCCGGCAGGTACGAGGTGTCCGTTCCCGGCCCCGACGGACTACGCTATCTGTCCCTTGCGGTCCGCCCCGTACTGAACCCCTCCGGAGGCACCGAGGGGATCATTTGCACGGGGTCGGACGTCTCCTCGCTGTTCCACGCCCGATCCGAGATTCAGGCACAGGCGGCTTTCCTTCAAGGCCTTCTGGACACCATGCCGCACTTCATCACTGCTAAGGACCTCGAAGGCAGGTTCACCTGCTGTAACCTGGCAGCGGCTCGATTCCTGCGCCTGGACCCGGAAGACATCCTAGGCAAGACCGCACACGAGGTTCTGCCGCCGGAAGTCGCCGACGAGTTAGGGGATTTCGAGAGCCAGTTGCTGACTACCGGCGGGCGAGTCGTGCATGAGGTGCGCGTGGCGGGACCCGATGGCCAACTCCGCGATATCCTGTACACCAAAGGGCTTTACTACGACCCCGACGGTGCGCCAGCAGGCTTTGTCGGCGTTGGATTTGACGTTACTGAGCGAAAGCAGACCGAAAGGTGCCTGAGGGAGAGCGAGGAGAGGATGCGGGCCATTGCCGCCGCTGCAATGGATGCCGTTATCATGATGGACGAGCGCGGCAACATCTCATTTTGGAACGGTGCTGCAGCCACCATGTTCGGATACCCAGCGGACGAAGCTCTCGGCAAGCCAGTTCATGAATTGCTAGCCCCGCCGCGATTCCATGCTGCCGCATCGGAAGGCCTAGAGCAGTTCTATCGGACTGGCACCGGCGCGGCTGTGGGCAAGGTCTTCGAGATCCAGGCGCTCCGACGAAGTGGCGAGGAGTTCACTGTAGAGCTCTCCGTCGCCCCTGTGAGGATAGGACAGAACTGGCACGCAGTAGGCATCCTGAGGGATATTACCGAGCGACAGGCTGCCGAGGAGCAGAGGCGATTGCTCGCCGAGGTTGTACAGCAGTCCGAGGCAGGCGTATTGATAGTCGATCCGATGGGCCGCCCCATGTATGCTAACGCGGCCTTCGAGAGAATGAGGGGTCTGCCGGCGGGAGAGTGCTGGTCGGGTACGGCTGCCCTCTCGATCTTGCCGGATGCCTCGTTGACCGAGGCCATTGAGCACATCATGAGCGGAGGGGACTTCTGGCGCGCTGTGGTCAGCGCTGAGCGTGCCGACGGTGGGCGGTACCGTGCCGAGGTTCACGCGTTCCCGGTGCGCCAGCCTTCCGGTGAACTCGGGGCTATCGTGTGTACTCAGCGCGATGTGAGCAAAGAAGAGGCGCTCGAAGTACAGCTTCGCCAAGCTCAGAAGTTGACCGCCATTGGCCAACTGGCTGCCGGGATTGCGCACGAGATCAATACTCCCATCCAGTACGTAGCTGACAACGCGCGCTTCCTTCAAAGCAGCTTCTCGCGCATGCTCGGCCTGCTACATAGCTTCGAAGATCTTGCTAAGGTGACTGAGCAGCGAGTGCTGACCGGCGACGAGATCGCTGCGCTGCGGGCCGAAATCGAGCGTGTGAACGTTCCGTTCTTGGCTCGAGAGATTCCTCAAGCGGCTCAGGAAGCGCTCGAAGGCTTGGACCAAGTCGCGAAGATCGTTCGCGCGATGAAGGAGTTTTCCCATCCCGGCGGCAGCGAGATGCAGCCCACCGACATCAACGCAGCCGTGTCCGCGACGCTCACGGTATCACGCAACGTGTGGAAGTACGTCGCGGAGCTGGAATCCGACCTAGCCGAAGATCTGCCGACCGTCGATTGTCAGCCGGGGGATATCAATCAGATTGTGCTGAACCTGGTCGTCAATGCCGCGCAAGCAGTCGAGGAGCGTGTCGGGGCCGGCACGGGTGAGAAGGGAACGATCACGGTGCGGACCAGCGCTACGACTGAGTGCGTCATCGTAACCGTGACCGACAACGGATGCGGGATTCCCGAGGAAATTCGCGACCGAATCTTCGAGCCGTTCTTTACCACGAAGGAGGTTGGGAAGGGCACGGGGCAAGGGCTATGGATTGCGCACTCGCTGACCGAGAAGCACGGCGGGACGCTCACCTTCGTCTCGGATCCCGGAAAGGGAACCACTTTTACGCTAGCGCTCCCCATTACGCGCCACGAAGCTGGGAGCCAGGAGGTTGCGTGAGCAGCAGAATCCTATTCGTTGATGACGAGCGTCACTTTCTCGATGGCCTACGCCGCACTCTGTGGGTGAATGCACCAGACCTCGAGCTGGAGTTTGCAAACTCAGTAGACGATGCCATCGCAAAGATCCTCGCCAACCCACCGGACGCAATAGTCACCGACGTGCGTATGCCTGGTCGGGACGGGCTGGAGTTGCTCGCCTGGATCAACGGCCAGGAATCACTCGGGTGCATTCCCACCGCCGTGCTGACAGGCTCGGAGGAGACCGATCTCAAGCGGCGAGCGTTGGACATGGGCGCCACCGACCTGCTGACGAAGCCGGTGAATCCAGAGGACCTGCGCGCTCGCCTTCGCAGCATGCTGCGCCTGAAGCAGTACGAGGACGAACTCCGTTCGCTCAACGCCGAACTGGAAGAGCGCGTGGCACAGCGTACGATCCAACTAGAGAAGGCGCGGCTCGATGTCATCTGGCGACTCGCAAAGGCGGGGGAATTCCGGGATGCGCAGACGGGCAACCACGTCATTCGTGTAGCCCTGGCTAGTCGGGCCATAGCCCTGACCCTCGGCCTGGCCGAGCGGTTCGCACGCCTACTCGCGCTCGCCGCACCCCTGCACGATATCGGTAAGATCGGCATCCCGGACAGCATCTTGTTAAAACCAGGCAAACTAACTCCCGAAGAGCGCAAGGTCATGGAAGAGCACACTCTCATCGGAGCCAAGATCCTC
The DNA here is from genome assembly GCA_039961735.1 of Fimbriimonadia bacterium. NCBI lineage: Bacteria > Bacillati > Armatimonadota > Fimbriimonadia > Fimbriimonadia bacterium. Next base: position 165,803 of record JABRVX010000009.1, on the reverse strand, counting down.
GAACCCTCGCCCGCCAACACGGCATGGTTCTCGCAGTACATCGCCCCCGGCACGCAGCTAGGCAACGACGGGGAGGCCAACGAGTTCCTCGTCATGGCATCTAGTCTGGCGCTCAGCCACCACGAGAAGTGGGACGGGACCGGCTACCCACGAGGGCTCGCAGGAGAGGACATCCCTATGGAGGCGCGCATCCTGGCAGTGTGCGACGTGTGGGACGCCCTGCTGTCCGAAAGACCCTACAAGAGCGCGCTCTGCGAGTCCGAGGCACTGAACATCATGCGCGCGGAACGTGGCACGCACTTTGACCCGAAGGTATACGACGCGTTCGAGCAGTCATTACATATGCTGCGCGAGATTCGCGCAGGGTTTGGAGACGATCCTGGAGGCAACGCGCTAGCCGAGGCTGCCTGACATGTGCCGAGTGCTGTTCGTGGACGATGAGCCGAGGGTGTTGCAGGGTCTGCGAAGGGCACTGCATGTGCTGGGGACCGATTGGGAAGCCGATTATGCGGTGTCCGCCGATGAGGCGCTGCTGCTCCTCGAGCGTCAGACCTACGACGTGGTGGTCTCGGACATTCGTATGCCCGGGATGAGCGGCTCGGAACTTCTCGCCGAGGTGATGCGCCGCTGGCCGAGCGCCGTGCGCGTCGTGCTCTCCGGCCAGGCGGACGAGGAGGCGGTCCTGAATACCGTCACCAGTTCTCACCTGTTCCTGCAGAAGCCATGCGAGGCCGCGGCCCTCGATGCGGCCATCCGGGCGGCGCTGTCAACACGTAGGCTGCTGAACCGGCCCGAACTTGCTTCGTTCGTATCGCAGATCGGTGCCCTTCCGAGCCCGCCCGGTATCTACGTGGAGTTGCTCAGAGAGCTGCGATCCGAGGAACCCTCGCTAGCGCGCGCGGCAGCTATCGTCGGCCGAAACCCGGCCCTCGGCGCGAAGATCCTGCATCTCGTCAACTCTGCTTACTTCGGTTTTTTCGGAAAGGTGGTGAGCTTGGACCGGGCGATCGCCTTCCTCGGCTTCAACACACTGAAGGCGGTGGTGCTATCGGTGGAGGCCTTCGCGGTGGCCGATCGGGTTCCGACATCGTGTCTGGACGTGTGCTCCCTGTTCGAGCACAGCTTCACCGTGGCAAGATACGCGCAAGAAATCGCCAGGCTGACCGGTTGCAATTGCTCTGTCGATGCGGCCTTCACGGCCGGGTTGCTGCACGATATTGGAAAGGTGATCCTGGCCACCCGCTCCCCTGAGAGATACAGCGAGATAGCACCGGTGACCAGACAAGGCGGTCTAGCCGGCGCTCAGGTCGAGGCGGAGGTGCTGGGCGGCACACACGCTGAAGTGGGCGCCTATCTGTTGGCCCTTTGGGGGCTCCCCGACGAAGTGGTGGACGCAGTCGCATTCCATCACGCGCCGCCCACAGACGGTCCGTGCCCAGCTATAGTCGTGCATCTCGCTGATGCCTTCGCGCGGGCAGGGTCACAGGGAGAACCGGACCTCTCGGCCCTGCCGGAGGGGTGTGAGGCTAGAGAGAAAGCCGCCGATCTGCATGCAGCATGTGAGCGGCTGACCCAGTTTTCCGCAGCTTAGGCCGCTTGCAGGTCCGAGGCGTCGGCACGTCGCACGTAGATGGGCTCGGTTACACCGGTGGTTCTGGCATAGTTCCGAACCTTCTCGAGCAGGCTTACGGTTAGGACCTGGCCAGCGGGTACCACTACAGTGCCGTCTTTCGCCACGATCTCGGTGACGACCGTCTGTCCGAGCCTCAGGTCGCCGACTGTGAGCGCGCCGTGCTCGTGCCCGCTCAGGTGCTGTTCTGCATCGGCGAAGCAGGCAATCGCCTTCTCCAGCACCGAGGGGTCGTACCAGCCTTGACGCGACTCCATCATCTGGAGGGCCTCGGAAACTGAAAATCCTTTGGCAGTGAGATCCGACATATCGAGGCACACTTTCAGCATGCGGGAGCCTATCGGTATCTGTTCGCGGCTCACGGAGTGTGGTGGGTGCCCACCGCCGTTATAGTGCTTGTGCTGGTAGAGGATGATCTGCGCTACCTCTTCGAGCCGAGGAATATTTGCCAGGAGATCCCGTCCCACCTCGGGTACGCGGTTTAGCACCTCTTGTTCGGCGGCAGTCAGCTCCTCTCGTCCGCGCGAACGTATCAGGAGTGCAGGAGGGACGGACACGAGGCCGATTTGCGAAAGCATGGCGGCAAGCTCGATGTCCCACGAGCTGCTACCGAGCAACGCCCGTGCGAGTGTTCGGACGTTGGCCCGCAGCAGCTGGGCGCGACCGAATACGTCCGGCGAAAGCATCGATAGGATATCGATCAGTATCTTGATCGTGCCGCTTAGCGTCCTCTGCAGGAGCTCGCGCTCCGCCGTGACCAGCCGATGCTGCTCGATGCCGGCAAAGAGCGCCGCTGCGAGTTCATCTGACGAGCATGGCTTGGTCAGGAGGCGAAAGACGTTGCCCTGATCCACGGCGGCAATCGCCGTCTGGAGATCGGCAAAGCCTGTAAGCATGATGCGGACAGTCTCGGGGGAGACCTCCTTTGCCCTGGAAAGCAGCTGCACGCCATCCATGCCCGGCATCTTGAGGTCGCTTACGATGACCGCATAGGGCCCGGAATCGGCCAGCATCTGGAGCGCTTGCTCCCCATCGTTCGCCGTGTCCATGCTGACCCTTTTGCGGAGGGCTCGTTGGTATCCATCAGTAATCGAGGGATCGTCATCCACACAGAGCACCTTGTCGCTCATGCGGCATCCTCCTGTTCCTTGCTTTCTTCTGCGAGACCTCGCCAAGCATCGAGGTGCTCGGACAGACCTTCCCGTGCAAGATAGTCGAGATCAGTACCGGACCGTTGACCGGGGTCAGCACGGTCCGATTCGCAGTGCAGCGCACAGGCGACGTGTACCGCCGTCAACGGGGTGAAGCCGGGTGCTTCCGAGTCGCTGGGGTTATCGTGAAAAGCAACGGCCTCCACCACCGGATTCGGCAGCCCCCAGAGGCCGAGAAGGTAACCACCGACTTCGCCATGGCTTGCACCTAACCTGCGAGTTTCGGCTACATGCTGTGGCAGGCCTTCCGACTCCGCCATCTCCCTAGCATCCAGGTAACCGAATTGCAGCCCCGAAGCAAGAACCAGAGTTCCTGCGGCATGGAGGAAACCGGCGATGAACGCATCCTCGACACACCTTTTGCCGGCAGACTCCATCTCGGCGATGCGCTTGGCGAGGACGCTCGTGCGCGAGCTGTGGTGCCAGAGCTGCTCTATGCTTACGCCGGGGAGACGCGAGGCATCGTATTGCGAGAACACATGCACAGATAGCACCAACGCTCGCAGGGTCTCCGTTCCAAGAAGAGCCGCTGCCTGGGAGGGACTGCCAACCTGGCGAGGCAGGCCGAAGAATGCCGAGTTGACAAGCTGCAGGATCTTGGCACTCATCGCGACGTCCTTGGAGACGATCTCGCCAATACGATGAATGGAGGCATCCTCGGAAGCGAGCTCTTGCACTAGCTCTGTATACACAGCCGGAAGACTTGGTAACGATCCGACGCGCGCGATGAGGCCTTTCAACTCCTCTCTCGAAAGCAAGGAGCTGAGTGAGCAGGCCCTGTCCACCGTTTTCCTTAGCGTGTCGGCATCACAGGGCTTCGCCAGATACTGGTGGGAGGGGCCGACCGTCCGCAGAATCGACTCCATGTCCGCCTGTCCCGACAACACGATGCGGACCATGTGGGGATAGTTGTCGCGAACGAAAGCCAGCAGTGCCGCACCGTCCAGGCCGGGCATGCGCATATCGGTGACGATAACATCGTAGCTGTCGCCCGCTAGGATCTCCTGGGCTTCGGCAGCGCTCTGCACGAACGCCATATGCCATGTGTCACGCATCGCGTGCAGCATGCGCCGGAGTCCCTCCAGGACGTTGGGATCATCGTCCACGAACAGAACGCGCTTCATGCACATCGTTCACTCCGTGCCGATGCCGGCTGCTCGGTCGGTAGCCTGATGACGAAGGTCGCACCCTTGCCGCACACACTCTCCACTGCGATGCTTCCCCGATGGCGCTCAGTGACGATGTTGTGTGCGAGAGCTAGGCCTTGGCCCGTGCCTTTGCCGACCTCCTTGGTAGTAAAGAACGGGTCGAAGATGCGCTGCTGGATGTCCTCCGGGATGCCCGTGCCCGTGTCTGCGATCCGCACTTCCACCCATGCGCCATCGCGGCGGGTGGAGATACGAATACGGCCTTTCTCCTCTCGACTTTCTCCGACCACATCCCTTATCGCGTGTGCAGCATTGACGATCACGTTTAGGAACACCTGGTTGAGATCGCCGGGGATGCAAGGGATCGGAGGCAAGTCCTCATCGAAATCGGTCTCTACCTCGGCGACGTACTTCCACTCGTTTCGGGAGATGGTGATGGTGCTGTCCAGAGCGCGGTTCAGGTCTACGTAGGTCATGTCCTCGGTGCCGGGATGAGAGAATTCCTTCATGGCACGCACGATCTTGGCCACACGCTCGAGCCCAGTCAGCGATTGCTCGATAGCCTTGGGGATCTCCGTGACGAGGTAGGGCACGTCCGCGCGATGGGCGAGTTCCTCTACCTGGGTCAGGAGGTCGTGCGTGCTCGCGCCTTGCCACGCGCGGTTTGCCATCGTGGTGATTAGCTCTAGCAGGGGCATAATATCCCCGAAGGCGTCCTTGAGGAAGCGCGTGTTGTCGCCAACGAATTGCGTCGGAGTGTTGATCTCGTGGGCGATGCCTGCCGCCAGCAGGCCGATCGCCTCGAGCTTCTGCGCATGGGCCAGCTGTGACTGCATGGCCTTGCGGGCTGTTACGTCTGCTCCAAAGAGCAGACAACCAGCCAGACCGCGACCAACACGGATTGGATGCAGGCCGAGGCCGAGGATTCCCTGCTGACCGGTAGGAGTCGTGTACTTGAGGTCCTCGACCGAGCGACTCTCGCCAGTGGCCAGACACTCGTTCATGGCTGGATCGAGCCGACTCCACTCCCACGGCAGCGGGCATTCGGCCAGCTTGTTACCTAGGACGTCAGTGGCGGCGAATCCGAGCGTGCGCTCAGCATAGGCGTTCCACAGGGTGACACGCTCCTCGAGGTCTACCGCTATCAGCAGCGAGGGAATCGTGGCCAGAAGGTCCTCGGCCTTCCACGGCTCTCGAAGCGTGTGACACCGGGTCTCCGATTCCATGTGTTCCATCGGCTGCAACTGGCCTCCGCATGGTGCCGCATATGTCATCGCGTAGAGCATGGACGGCCCCGCGAGAGCTGCGCCCCACACTTCTATTGTCGGGACGGATCGGCAGTTATCACAGCGACTGTTGGTGCTAGGACAACCTCTCTCTGACCGTCAGCAGGTAGACAAGCAGGGCAAGTGCGAGCACGTACATGAGCCAGTGCACTTGTCGGCCTTTGCCCGAGGCTACCCGCACGATGGGGTAGGCGACGAAGCCGAGGGCCAACCCGTCCGCAATGGAGTAGCAGAGGGGGATGCCGGCGAGCACCAAAAAGGCGGGAAGCGCCTCCGAGAAGTCGTCCCACTCGATGTGCCGGGCGCTTTGCAGCATCAGCACGCCCACGACGACCAGGGCAGGGGCGGTGAGAGGAGGATAACCGCCGATGGCGTGGATGAGCGGACCGAATAGCAGTGCCACCAGAAACAACAGACCCGCGACCACCGCCGTCAACCCCGTGCGGCCACCATAGGCCACACCAGCAGCGCTCTCGATGTACGCTGTGACGGTGCTGGTGCCGAGTGCCGCGCCTACCACCGTCGCCCCGGAGTCCACGACCAGCGCCTGGACGATTCGAGGGGTCTTGCCCTCCTTGGTAGTGATTCCAGCCTGCTGCGCCACGGCCACCAAGGTGCCGGTAGCGTCCAGCAGCGCCATCAGAGTGAAGATGATGATGAACGGAAGGCAGAACAGCGTCAGCGCGTTCCTGATGTCGAGCCGAAAGGCCGCAGGCGACTCAACCGAGGGAAAGCCCACCACGGCTGCGAGTCCCTGTCCTGCGAATGTGAGTTCCCCGGTCGCGAGCGCGAGCACGCCGGCCGCGGCGATGCCCCACAAGATGGAGCCCCGAACCTTTCGCGCCTGCAATATGCCCGCCACCGCCAACCCGAGCGCGAACACGGCGACCTTTGGGGACGCCAGATGCGGATTCAAGCCGAGCCAGGCGCCCGGCTTGGACACCAATACGTCGCCGTTTCGCAGGCCGATGAAGGCGATGAACAGGCCGATGCCGCCGGCGATTCCGTGCCTCATGCTAGGGCTGATGCCCTCGATGATACGCTCCCGCACCCCGAACAGCGAAAGGCCGAGGAAGATGACGCCCGCTACGAACACGATGCCCAACGCGACCTGCCATGCACCGACAATGCCGGCGGCCGTCAGCGTCATCACGACGGTGACGAAGAAGTAGTTCTCCCCCATGCCGGGTGCCAAGGCGATGGGAAACCGAGCGTACAGCCCCATCACGATCGAGGCTAGGGCCGAGGCAAGGCACGTCGCAAGCAGCACCGCCCCGAAGTCGAGGCCCGTAGGGTTACCGTTGAAGTCGATTGACAGGATCGCAGGCTGCAGAAAGATGATGTACGCCATGGTGAGGAAAGTGGTGACGCCAGCCAGCACCTCGATTCGAACGGTGGTGCCCGCCTCCTCGAGCCGAAACAAACGGTTCAGCACAGCATTCATCGCAGGCCTCCTCATCTCTAGCTTTGCGCAAATGGGCGCGAATGTCAAGATGGCGATCCCGGGAGCTCCGTCATACCCGGCTGACGAAACTTGTGATATATTGGCTAACCAATATCGCAGCGGACGTCCCTGTCGAGGGCCCCTTTGACTCGAAAGACGCCCAAAAAAAGGAGGAAGCTGTGAAACGATTCGCACCACGAGGTGTAGCGATTCTTGCGGTCTGCACGGTCCTGCTCGGCGCCTGGACCGCGTACGCCGACGACACCGACTGCCCCTATCACAAGCTGAAATGGGAAGACTTCAAGGGAGAGCCCCCCGCGAACAGCCCGCACGACGCAGAGACGAGTTCCGGTATCAAGGTATCTGAGTCCACTTACGACACCAAAAAGGGCGCTGACAACAAGTGGCACTCTAAGCTCAAAGGGGCGAAAGCCACCTCCACGATGGACAAGACACAGTCGTGGGTGAAGCCGGACAAGAAGACGGACGAGTTACTTAAGCACGAACAGTATCACTTCGACATCAGCGAATACTGGGCTAGGGAGCTCCAGAAGGCGCTGGACGGGCTCGAAGGTGTCGGCAACACTCCCCAAGAGGCCGAAGCGGACCTAGCCCAGAAGTACGAGCAAACGTACAACGATTATATGCAGAAGCACGACGCGATGCAGGAGAAGTACGACGAGGAGACGGACCACAGCAAGAACGCCGAGAAGCAGGAGGAGTGGTGCAAGAAGATCGGCGACCTGCTGAACCCGCCAGCCCCCAACAAGGCAGTCGGGGAGTCGTCGCAGAGCGGCCTACAATACGACCCCACGAGGAACGAGATGGCGATCGTCAACTCGTTCTTCGACGTGTTCTACGACCTCGGAGTGCCCTTTAACGACTTCCTTCTGCAGAACGCCCCAATCGAGATCGTGCCCCTACATCTTACGGGTTTCCACATGAGCAACGTGTTCCCGGAGCTGCCTCAGTTCATGCCAGACGAGCAGGCCCCATGGTTCACCGTAGGCAGCGGCATCGTTCGGGGCAACCTGCGGCTAATGGTCGGTCACGCCAACACGATTACCGGCTGGATAGAGGAACTGGATGTCATCGAGGAGCTGGTCCCGTACTCGCCCTTCCTGCAGCAGGTGGAGCAAGATAGAGCAACGGGGGCCGCCCTCTTCTGCATCGAGGTCGTCACGCCCATCCCGCTCCAGGAGGCCACCGGCAACTTCACGCTGCCGGCATTCCTGCCCGCACAGGTGCGAGTGGGCACTGCCATGGCCGCGCCCGCAGTGAAGGGCACGCTGGGGCTCGAGTTCCATGTCGCTCCCGATAACGTGACGGGAGTGATGGAGGTGTACGAACCGGGAGGTATCGTGCCCATCGAGATCGTGTCGCTGTCGCTGACCTCCGTCGGAGGGTTCTCGGCGCCTCTTACCGTGAGTCCCGGCACCTACGACCTGCGTTTCGGCGCGCAGCACTTCCTCTGGAAGCGGCTGCCCAGCGTGAGCCTTTCATGGGGGGACAACGACGTGGGTGCAGTGCCCCTAACCAATGGCGACGGCACGGCTGACAACGCAGTGAGCCTGGCGGACCTCAACGCGGTGCTCATCGGCTTCGGCGGAGCTAGCCCGGACCTGGACGGGGACGGTCTGGTAGCCCTCACGGATCTGAACATCGTGCTGGTGAACTTCGGCAGGAACGGCGACAACTAGGCCAAACGGCACGACTGCGGGTTCGAGACGGCCCGGCACCTGTGGCGATGCCGGGCCGACCAATCTCGCGGGCTTCCTATACAGGGTATACAGATTCCGTGAACAGCCCCGACAAAGCCAACCGCATCGCAGCATGGATTGAGGAGCACCGCGACGAGATGATCGCGGCTCTCCGCGAGCAGCTCCGTATCCCCAGCAAGGAAGGCCCGCCCTCCGAGGGGGCACCGTTCGGCGCTGAGTGCCGCCGAGCTCTCGACCACGCGCTCGCCGTCGCCCAGTCCGGTGGCTTAAGAACTCGAGACCTAGGCGGCTATGCCGGACACGCTGAGTTCGGCGATGGGAAGGAACTTGTCATGGCGCTCGGACACTTGGACGTAGTGCCGGAGGGAGAGGGCTGGAAGTTCGATCCCTACGGGGCACAGATTGACGATGGTTACATCTATGCCCGAGGGGCGGTAGACGACAAAGGGCCGACGTACGCCGCCCTGTTCGCTGCTCGCGCAATCAAAGAACTGGGCCTGCCGATACGGAGGCGCGTACGTGTGGTGTTCGGATGTAACGAGGAGAGCGGATTCCGATGCGTGAAGCATTACTTCGAGCAAGAAGAAGCTCCAACATACGGGTTCGCGCCGGATGCCGAATGGCCGCTTATCTACGCCGAGAAGGGTGTAGCGAATATTACATTCTCACAACGATTGGAGCAGGGAAGTGTGCTTCGAATCGCTTCGCTTCAGTCGGGAGAACGGCCGAACATCGTCCCGGATCGAGCCGTCGCAGTATTGGTCGGCTCAGATACGGATCTTCAGGTCGCCGCGCGCAAGCTGGCGGAGTACTGGGATCGTAACGTTACAGCTTCGCTGCGTCCCGATGGCATTTGCGTCGAGGCAGTGGGCAAAGCTGCGCACGCGTCGACTCCTTTCCTCGGCGACAGCGCAGCGACGCGCATTCTCCGAGCCCTTCATTCGCTCGAACTGCCCAACGATGGACCATGGGTCGAAGCCCTGTTCCGGGCGTCGGATCCCGCTGGCACGGGCCTCGGTATTCACGGCAGGGACGAGATCGTAGGGGACCTTACTTCGAATCTGGGCATCCTGCGACTTCAGGATGGTGTGGTGACGGCCCTCTTCAACATTCGTTACCCGGTGGAGTGGAGTGGCGACTCCTTGATAGAGCGCGTCTCGCATTTCGTGCAAGCCAGCGGCTTTCAAGTAGAGACGCTCACCGACAGCAAGCCGTTGCACATGCCTCTGGACCGTGAGCCAGTGCGCAGCATCTTGGCCGTGTTGGAGGAAGAGTTCGGCGAGCCACAAACGCCGAAGACCTTGGGCGGCGGCACCTATGCCCGAGCGGTTCCCAACACGGTTGCAGTAGGAACACACTGGCCGGGCGACGGCGTAGCCCACGAGCCGAACGAGCGCTACGCCATCTCGTCCTACTTACGGGCCGCGAAGGTCTACGCCCGGATCCTGCTCCAGCTTGCTGGCTAGACCCGGACGTACCGAGCGCCTTCTCCAAGGCTCTTCCTTCATTCCGTGACCTCAAGAGCCGAACGCCTCATGCGAATCATTCTTGTGACAGCGTAGCTGATTCTGGAGAGGTGTTCTATGTATCGTTTGTTAGGCAAGGCACTGCCTTTAGTTGGCATCGTGCTGCTCGTCGCGGGGTGCGGCGGCGGCGGGGCCCTTACCGACACAGGACGCTCCTACAAGGGATCTTTAGAGTTCGAACTCGGCGGTGGGGTATCTGGCCTCGACGTGACCACCGCCATCGTGACCGCCACGAAGCTCGAGCTTATGGACGCGGCTAGCGGTGACTATCGGACCCTCTGGTCGGGCTCGAGGCAGGTCGACCTTCTCAGCTCATCCCCTCAGAAGTTCTCTTCAGAGGTCGACTTCGGCGACGGCACGAGCGGCGACTACAATGCGATCCGTGTGACTCTCTCACACGTGCGCCTGGTGGATGACGAGTTAGGCACCTGGGACGAGGATGTGGACTGGACACTCGAGTTCCCGCTCGAAATGCGACTCCTCGCGGGGCGCAAAGCGCTCTTGAGGGCAATTCTTCCTCTTGCCGCATTCGAGCTTCAAGACGAAGCCTTGGTTCTGAACGAGACGACAGTTCACCAGGCCAACGGGACCGACTCGGGAGTACTGGAGCCGAGATGGGTAGATGCCGTGTATCTGGACCTGAGCCACTTGCCCTACGAGATCCCAATGCCGAACGGGAAGAACGCCACGGGCATCTGGTTCAGTAACGACAACCTGGGCTTTTTCGTGGATGACGCTGATGGGCAAGGAGGGGAGTTCTACTCCTGGTACGACGGCGAGTTCGAGCTCGGAGGCACCTATGAGTATGACAACCCGCAAAAGTCCACGCTGACCTGGTATGTGCAGGATCCGAATGGGTTGCTGACCGGCACCGCCTACGCCTTGCGAACCGTCTGCCCGCTAAAGGCGAATGGGTGGAACGGGCTCGTCATGGGAGGCGGCAAAGCCGAACATGGCGTGTTTATCCTAGCGAAGACAGATGCCAACAAAAACATCGTGGACATCTACGGCGGAGACATAGTGCTCAACAGCGAAGACGATCCGATGCAAGGCGGAACAGCAGAGATGACCTCCCTGTACGACTTGCTCAATGCTACCGAGAACCCATTTCAAGCGACAGCCACGCTGACCTATGACGGCAAGATCTCGGGAACCTATTCCTTCGAGAGCGAACATAGCACGCTGCCGGCGAATGGCAATTGGACGCTCTATCTACCCGGAGGCTAGCTTTTTTGGTCGCGCTTGGACTTTTGCGGTCTTGATACGTGGCAAGCGCCGAGTACGGCCCGTGCCATCGAGAAGTCGGCGGCAAGGTGGCTGGTCCGCAGTGATGCGGGCCAGCCCTCGGCTTAGGCCTGTACTCAACATAATACTTATTATCGGACATTGCATTCCGGTTAGGCCGCCGGTCGTAGATGGCGGGTACAATCGGAAGCGTGCCGGTGCTGTCCTCTCGCCCCACACGACAGGACCGGCTCGAACATTCCGAGAGCGACCACGCTTCCCAAAGTCATGAACGCCCGAGAGCTGCGAACCAAATACCTAGAGTTTTTCGACACCAAGGATCACCGCCGGATGCCGAGCGACAGCCTGGTGCCTGACGATCCATCTTTGCTGTTCACGAGCGCGGGCATGGTTCAGTTCAAACCGTACTTCCTTGGCATCGCTCAGCCACCGCACCCCCGTCTCAGCAGCTCTCAGAAGTGCCTCCGGACCACGGACATCGAAGAAGTCGGCAACCCCAGCCACCTGACGTTTTTCGAGATGCTGGGAAACTTCAGTATCGGAGATTACTTCAAGCGCGAGGCCATCGCTTGGGCGTGGGAGTTCCTGACCGATCGCAAATGGCTCGCACTGGACCCCGACCGGCTATGTGTCAGCGTCTTCGAGACGGATGACGAGGCGTTCGAACTGTGGCGCGATATGGTGGGTTTGCCGGAGAGCCGCATCAACCGTCTTGGCGAGGACAAGAATTACTGGCCCGCCAATGCAATCAGCGAGGGCCCGAACGGACCATGTGGACCCTGCACCGAGATCTTCTATCGTACGGTGCCGCCAGAGCAGCTCAGTGGCAACTTTCGCGAGGACGACAAAGCCGGGCGTTGGCTGGAGATCTGGAACCTGGTGCTAATGCAGTTCCAGCGATGCTCGGACCCCAACGACCTTTCAAAGGATGTTGCAATGCTGCCGCTCCCCAAGCCGAGTATTGACACCGGAATGGGGCTCGAGCGGACCGCTCGCGTGCTCTCCGAGCTGCCCAGCGTGTATCACACAGATACTTTCGCGCCAATCGTCGAGGCGATTGGGAGGCTGGCCGAAACGGCCCCTTATGCGGATGAGCGCTCCACCCGTGCCACCCGGGTGATTGCCGACCACTTGCGTGCAGCGTCGTTCTGTATCGCCGACGGTGTCCTACCCCAGAACTCCGGGCGCGGATACGTGTTGCGTCGCCTCATTCGCCGCGCGGTGTTGAAAGGGCAGATGGTGCTTGGGTTCCAGCAGCCGTTCTTGGCCGAGGTGTTCCCTGCCGTTGTCGAGGCGCTGGGCGATCATTACTCTGAGTTGGTCGAGCGCTTCGACCACATCGCACGGGCCCTGGCTACGGAAGAGCAAAGCTTCCGACGAACGTTGCGTGCCGGGACGGACCGCTTCTACTCCATCGCAGGCGAGCAGCGACCCGCGGGCTGGGTGTTCCCAGGGGAGGCAGCATTCGAGCTATACGACACCTTCGGTTTCCCGCTGGAGGTGACGCGCGAGCTGGTAGAGCAGATGGATGGCTCCGTGGACACTTCGGGATACGAGAGGGCGCTCGAGGAACAGCGGACCCGCTCGAAGTCGGGTCACGGGCTTGCTGACGAATTGTTCTGCCAAGACCAAATCGAGCTGTACACCTCGGGTGAGGCGAAGCCCTTCACGCACTTCGTGGGCTACGACCAGCTGAAAGTATCGGCTCGCATCGTTCAGGTGAGCCCTCTGCCCAACGATTGTGGCGATACCGCCGAGCTGTTCGATGTCGCGTTGGACGTCACGCCTTTCTATGCGGAAGCGGGGGGGCAAGTCGGGGACACAGGCACCATTTCGTGTAAAGCCTTCGAACTGAGGGTCGAAGACACCCGGCGAGCGCAGGAGATCACCTGGCATCGCTGTTCGGTGGTTCGGTCCGACGAGCCGCTGGTCGGCGTGCCGGTGGAGCGACAGCGCGAGCTGCTCGGCTCCGGCTATCTGTTCCGCGGCGTGACTGCTACCGTGGACGCTGAGCGAAGGCGTCACATCGTCCGCAACCACACGGCAACGCACCTGTTGCACGCTGCGCTTCGGCAGGTGTTGGGCGACCACGTACATCAGGCCGGCTCGCTGGTTGCACCCGAATACCTTCGCTTCGACTTCACGCACCACCAAGCCATGACCGAAGAGCAGATCGCCGAGGTGGAGCGCATAGTGAATCGGTGGGTGCTGCAGGAGGTCGACGTCGTCATCGAGACGCAGGTGCCGGTCGCCGAGGCAAAGGCGCGGGGCGCTATGGCGCTGTTTGGCGAGAAGTATGGTGAGACGGTGCGAGTCGTGCAGGTGCCGGGGTTCAGCATCGAGCTATGCGGCGGGTGCCACGTCTCGAATACCGCCAAGATAGGGCTATTCAAAATTGTGCACGAAGGCAGCGTCGCAGGCGGTGTGCGGCGCATCGAAGCGCTGACGGGCGAGTACGCCTATCGGTGGGCAGTGGAGCGGGACAGACTGGTAAAGGACGCGGCTGCCAAGCTGAAGGCCGGGCCTGCTGAACTAGGCGCGGCAATCGAGCGGCTGCAAGGCGAGATCCGGGACCTGAAGCGCCGGCTAGAGCGAGCCGTCCAAGGCGGGGCTGCCCAGCAGCCTGCAATGATCTGTGAGGTGAACGGCCTCCCACTGGTGGTCCAGGCCCTGCAGGATGTACCGCTGTCGTCCGCTTCGGGTATCGCAGACCGGCTGGCGGACCAGCACAAGGACGCGGTAGTGCTAGTCGGTGCTGCCGGAGACGGCAAGGTTACCTTCGTGGCTAAGGTTCCCGAAGGCGCTCGCCGGCACGGTGCGCACGCCGGCAATCTGGTGCGGGAGATCGCTGCTGTGGCAGGCGGCTCTGGGGGCGGTCGGCCAGATTTCGCTCAGGCGGGCGCGAAGGACCCATCCCGCATGAACGACGCGCTGTCCACGGCGCCGGCCGTGCTCGCTGAGCAGATCCACAAAGAGGCGTAAATTCGCCGTCCCGGCGATACAACCATCCGGCGAGACGCCGGAATTACGTTGCAGCGCCGCCTGCCTCACGGCGTGCGGATGCGAGGCAAGATCAGAGCCAAGCCGAGGCGGAGGAGGCTCTTACCTCTCAGCGGGTAAAGGCGCAACGAGTGCAGGTACCAACGCCTTGCCGTTCTCGCATCGCCGAAGAGGTGGTTCAGCGTCCCGAGTGCGGCGGCCGAGTGCGCCAACGCTCGCACCATCGCCTTCCTGTCGGCCGCCCGCTCCATCAACTCGATCTCTCGTGAGTGAACGCGGGTGTGCCTGATGTCCATCTCCTCACGGTTCATCCGCTCCACACGCACTTTGCTCGTCTGCGCCTCGTGCACTCGGTAACGCACCAGATCCTCGTCCACGAAGGCAAACTCCGTGCGTTCCGCCATCCGCAGAAACAGGTCCCAGTCCCCGAGGCACTGCAGGTCTTCGCGAAAACGGCCACACTCTTCCCACAAGCTCTTCTCGAACATTACGGTGCTCGGAAAGCAGTGGTTGTGGTAAATGAGGGGTACCAGGGCGTTCCCGCTCGGCAGCCGCATCAGCGTGTGCCCGAACACATGGTACGTGCACGGGACACCCATTGCATCTACGAAGTGGCCGTTGGTGAAGCTGAAACGCCGGTCCCCCAGATCAGCGGTCTGCACCTCCAGCTTGCGCGGCTCCCAGGCATCGTCCGAGTTCAGGATCGCAATCCGGTGTCCGCTGGCCACTTCGATTGCGCGGTTCAAAGCAGCGTACGTTCCGACGTTGTCGTCCAGGAGCATGACGCGGATACGGCCTTCGTACTCGCGAGCAATGGCCGGCGAGGCATCGCTACTTGCGTCGTCAATCAGCAGAATTTCATCGGGCGGTACGGTCTGTGACAGGACGCTCTCGATGCACTCGCGAAGGAATCGCTCGTGATTGTAGCTGGTGATTACGGCGCTGACTTTAGGCGGATCGCTCACGCACTGGTGTGTTTCTCGCTCGACGTGGTCGGTCCTGTCGAGTCGGTCACGCTGGCAACATTACGGGCAGTCAGTCTGGCTCGGCCCTGTGGATGCCCATCATGATTGCACCCTACATCATCGGCATAGACATTGGCGGAAGCAAATGTGCCGTTAGCCTCGCTCGCCACAGCGAGATCGTAGGTCGCTGGGAGTTTCCGACGGAAGAAGAACCAAGTCCCGAGGCAGTACTAAGACGCCTAGCCCATTTGGCCGACGCTGCCACCGACCGGATCGGGGTGTCGCGCCAAGATGTGATCGGCGTCGGCGTGTCGTGCGGAGGACCGCTCGATTCCGAGACCGGCATGATCCTATCGCCGCCCAACTTGCCCGACTGGGATGCCGTGCCCGCGAAGGAGATCCTGGAACAAGCACTGCTTTTGCCCGTGAAGGTGGAGAACGATGCGAACGCAACCGCGTTGGCCGAGTGGCGCTTGGGTGCAGGCCGCGGTTGCCGCTCGATGGCGTTTCTCACTGTGGGCACGGGGATCGGCGCGGGCCTCATTCTCGACGGCAATCTTTATCGCGGTAAGCGGGGCCTGGCGGGCGAGATAGGCCACGCCACCATCCTTCCCGAGGGGCCACCATGCCTTTGCGGCAAGGTCGGGTGTCTCGAGGCACTCGCGTCCGGCTCGGCGCTCGGCCGCACCGCCACCGCCCTCTTCCACGGCCGAACGCAAGGGTCCGCATCTTCGCACGAGGTCTCGGGACGCGAAGTGGTGGAGGCGTTCCACCGGGGTAACCCACAGGCACGCGAGATCGTGCTTCGCTCTGCTGCGTACCTCGGTATCGGCATCGCCAATCTGTTGCACACGCTGGACCTCGAGCGGGTCATCCTCGGCACCATCGCCATCCATGCGGGCGAGGAGTATCTGGAAGCCGTGCGCAGTTCGGTGGCGGCGCACTGCTGGCCGAGCATATGGGAAGGTGTGGAGATCCTGCCCTGCGGCTTGGGTGACCGGGCGCAGGACTACGCCGGGATCAGCCTGTGGCTGGAGTAACCCGTCGAGGTCGGTGAATGCTGCCCAGAAAATCTCGCGAACGATTCGCACACCAGCAAGCCGTCTATAACCATGGGGATGCGCGAAGACCGATATCTTCTGCGTTCCGCAGCATCCGAAGGTAACGACGTCGGTGCCGACTGTCTTTGCGATGTGCACTCGGTCCATCGCGAGGCGTGACCGCGAGGAGCGCCACCGGGGCATATGTCCTGGCCAACTGGAGTGAGGTGAGACGAACATGCTGTGGCTTTTTGGCTCGTTGCTACTCCTCGGCACCGCTGTACAGGGTGAGCCCGTGGAACGACGTGAGCCGGGGTGGCTGCTGAACCAGGTCTTCCCTAACCCGACCGGCGAGAACGGTATCGAGGACTTCCTTGTCGCGGCAGAAACGCTGGGAGCAAACCGCGGATACCAGCGTCTTCAGCAGCTCGACGCCGAAAAGCGAGTTACGCTTCAGGACAAGCGAAGGGCGATCGCGTCCTGCAAGGCCGTCCTAACCCGCGTTAGGGTCGGCCTCGCTCGAAAGAACTTCCTACTTCGGGAGAACGTAGACTGGAACACTCCTCTCATAGAGCTAGGCCACTACCGACAACTTGCCCGGCTCCTTTACACCGAGCAGGAAGTGCATTTTGCCGACGGGCGTGAGAGGCAGGCCATCGGCAGCTTTCAGGACGGATATCGGCTGGGCCAGGTCATCGAGCAGAAGCTGCTGCTGGCTGGACTCGTTGGCAAAGCGTGTCGAGCCTTAAGTGTTTCCCCTCTCGCACGTCGTTTGGACCAACTCGATTATGAGGAGTGCAAGTACCTTCGAAAGGTGTGCGAGGAGCTCCTAGAACATCAGAGCGATCTTGCAGACATCATCACGGGTGAGATAGTCATCGCGCAAGACTTCCTAGCACGAGCAAGGGAGGATGATTTCGTGGATCTTCTACAGGCCGCGGCCCCGACACTGGAGGACGACGCAGATGATCCTGAGCGCGACGCCCTCTACGAGAGGATGACGAAACATCCTGAACTTTTCGAGCAAGACGCGCGCCGCGTCGGGACCGTCTTGCGTGAGTTCCATCGCCAGTTGCTCGCAGAGCTCGAGAAGCCGTTTTGGGAGCGAAGTCTGCCGGAGCCGGAGCAGATCGACGACAGCTCGTGGGCTTCCGCTATTCTGGAGGCTCTCATCCCCTCTTGGAGTATCGCGTTCGAGCAGTTCTGCGCCGAGCATGCGAGGCTACAGCTACTAGCAGTCCACGCCGCAATCCTGGAGTACCGCTGGATGTACGGCTCTACTCCCGAAGACCTCTCGAGGCTCAACCTCGGCGATCTCGTCACCGACCCTTTCACCGGCAAACCGCTGATCTATAAGCGCCTGGACGACTACCGCTACAAGCTCTACTCAGCCGGGCCTAACAAGGAAGACGACGGCGGCAACTCCGATTCCGACGTAGTGCTCGTGCAAGGCATGTGACACAGCATCCCCGTTGGTATGCTTCGGTAGCAGAGCGCAGCGGTGCTGCCGAAACACCTTACCTCCTTCGCCACATGCTATCGGGTGAGCCTATACACTCTGCGAGTACTCCGCGTGATAGGTCGAGGTGCACCCTGACGAAGCCCTAGCAATCGGCAGCCGTGTAACTCCAAGGCATGGGCCGAGCCATTCCCACCGGGCCCGCGTGGCGACCGGCGAGGGGCGGGACAAAAGCAACGGGCGGCGATCCTTCTGCCGCCCGAGACACGACTAAACTAGCCGGAAGCTGACTGAGGTGTTACGGTCCGGTCTTCGACTTGTCGTCTGACTTGGACTCCTTGTTTTTCTCCAGCATCTCTTTGTACTGCTTGACGGCCAGCTCCATCTTTTCCTTCTTCGGCCCCTTGCAGAGGCTAGCGAAGCCCTGGAGCAGCTTCATCTGCTCCTCCTGGAGCTTCTTCTCCTTCTGCTCCTTGGTCAGGTTCGGGTCGTTCTGGATGCGCTGTGCCTCTTCGCGATAGGTTCTGGATAGCGCAGCCAAGCCGGCAGCCTCTACTTCGTCCAGTTCGTAGGGCGAGCGCTCGTCGAGCTGCTCCTTGTATTTTTTGTACTGCTCCTGGGTCAGGATGGTCTTCAGCCCTTCCCGGAACTTGGCGCGGTTATCGTTCTGCGCCTTGTAGTAGGCCAGGTCGCCGAGCTTCTTGAGATCGAGTGCGGCGTTCGCCGCTTCCATCTTCTCGTAGTTCGTCTTGACCTTGGCGAATTGCTCATCCGTGAGCTTCAGAAATCGCTTGAGGTTGTCCGGATGCTCCCAGTCCGTGGAGCCGACTTGCTGCGGAGTCTCGTTCTTAGTCTGCCCCGGTCCCACGACGGGTCCCTTGGGCGGTCCTTGCGGCGGCGCCGTGGTCTGGGCCAGCGCCACGCTCAACAGGCCGAAAACAGCCAACGATAACAAAACTCTCTTCACCTGAGTTTCCTCCTATGGACGCGACCCCACTCCGAGCCGCGGATCACATCTTGCGACGACCGGGGCGCTTTAGTCGAGAACGCCCGCCCAGCGCAGCAGGCGAACCAGTCGCGCTACCGGAAGGCCGACCACGTTATTGTAGCAGCCCTCGACGCGCGCAACAAAGCTCCCAGCTCCCGCCTGTATTCCATACGCACCCGCCTTATCCAATGGTTCGCCGGTGCGGACATACTCCAGGATTTCTTGTTCCATGAGCGGGCGAAACGTCACCCATGTAGTTTCCGATGCGCGCGCTGTCCGTCCCTTCCCGCATACCGCAATCCCGGTAATAACGCGGTGCGTCTTGCCGGAGAGCAGCCGTAGCATCCTCGCCGCATCGGCCTCATCGGCGGGTTTCGCGAGCGAGCGGCGGCCGAGGCACACCAGGGTGTCTGCACCAACAACCACGGCATCGGGATGGAGACGCGCGACTGCTTCGGCCTTGGCCGCCGCGAGCCGCCGCGCTGTAAGGCAGGGGTCGGGAAGCAGGTCGGGCACGGTCTCGTCCACTTCGCTCGGGATCACGTCGAACCGCAAGCCGAGCGAGGCCAGCAGCTCGCGCCGGCGGGGCGAGGCCGAAGCCAGAATGAGACGAGGCCGCACGGCACTAGGGGAGGTTCGCACCGAACTGCTCGACCTCTCTGACCCACTCCTTGCGCTGTTTCATCGTGGACTTCGCCACCAAGTCGAAAAGGCGGTACTCGATAGGGTCCATCCCCGCCCAGGAAAGCATGCTGCACACTTGGATGCGTGCGGAGTTTGCTTGTTCGATGCTCTCTTTCGGTGCGTCCGCGGTGATGAGCACTCGTGCGCTGCGACCGGTGAGCAGAGGATGCCACTTGTCCTTCTTGAACTCCGCGGCGATGGGGGCGAAGGCGCGTTCGATGAAGCCCGTCAGGCGGGCCGGCGTGGTGTTGCACCACAGCGGGAAGATGACCGCCAGATGGTCGCACCACTGGATGGTCTGCTGCGCGCGAACGAGATCGGGCTCCAGCGGCTGCACCCAGTCGTCGGCAAGGACGAGGCACGTTTCGTAGTGCATGCGGTAGAGGTCCAGCACTCTCGCCACGTGGCCCGCGCTTTCGGCACCCCGCACGTAGGCCTCGACGAATGCGTAGTTCAGGCTGCCGTACGGCTTGGGGTGGGAGTGGATCACGCAGACGTTCATCGCAGGCTCCTTGCAGGGTGGTCGGTGCCATAGGATACCTGCCGCGGGACCAGAGAGGGCCGATGCGCTGCTCGCGTGCCGCCGGATCAGCTATCGCCGAGACGGCGAAACTACGATCGCATTCGCCGATAGTGGTGCTTGCCTACCTTCAGCACTTTGCCGCTTAGGTCGACAGGTAGAAGCGTCGCCATCGGATCGCTGATACGTTCACCGTCGAGCTGCACCCCGCCCTGTTGGATCAGCCGTCGCGCCTCGCCGTTCGAGGACGCCAGCCCCAATCCCGCGATGAGCGCTGCCAAAGACACCCGTCCATCGCGAATTGCAGCTGCGGGTATGTCGGCCTCGGGCACTTCCGTCGGTCCCTCGCGCTTACTGTACTGGGTTAGCCACTGCTCCTCAGCCGCCAGTGCCTCCGCCTGCGAGTGGTAGATGGTGGTTATCTCGCGCGCCAGCCGCTTCTTCACTTCCATCGGATGCTCTGTGCCCTGCTCGATGCCGCGTACCAGCCGCTCGACCTCGTCCAACGGCACGTCCGTCGCCAAAGTGAAGTAGTTCTCGATGAGGTGGTCCGGAATGGACATCACTTTGCCATACATCTGGAACGGCTCTTCCGTGATGCCGATGTAGTTGCCCAGCGACTGCGACATCTTCTCCACGCCGTCCAGGCCCACTAAAAGCGGCATCAGCAGCACCACCTGCGGCTCCTGGCCGATCTCGCGCTGTAGGTTGCGTCCGACCAGGTTGTTGAACTTCTGGTCGGTCCCTCCCAGCTCGACGTCCGACTCTATCTGCACCGAGTCCTGTCCTTGGCACAGCGGGTAAAGGATCTCGTGCAGGCCGATCGGCTTCTCCTCGCGCAGACGGTTGGTAAAGTCGTCCCGCTCCAGGATACGTGCGACGGTGGTCTTGGAGGCGAGGCGGATCACGTCCGCGAAGTCCATCTTGCCCAACCAGTCGGCGTTGTAATAGATGCGTGTGCGCTCGGGGTCTAGGATCTTGTAGAGCTGCGGTTCCACTGCGCGCACGTGCTGCTGGACCTCTTCCCGGCTCAGCTGTTTCCTTGTCTTGCTCTTGCCGCTCGGATCTCCAATCATCGCGGTGAAGTCGCCGACGATGAGACATGCCTCGTGACCCAGGTCCTGGAACTGGCGAAGCTTGCGCAGCACCACGGCCCAACCGAGCGTGACCGCAGGAGCGGTGGGGTCCACACCCAGCTTCGCGCGGAGCGGCTTGCCGGTGGCTATCGAACGCTCCAGCTTGGCGCGAAGCTCCTCTTCGGAGATGATCTCCTCGGCTCCTCTGCGCAGGACCTCGAGTTGTTCGTCAACGGTCACGAGAAGGCTCCTTCGGTGTCGTCTGCGGAGTTCCGACCGGCTATGCGGCGGCAGGTCGGTTTCGCGGCATCCGAGATGATACCTACCCGGAGTGTCGGCATCGCCGGCAGCCCCAACGGGCTTACCGCCTCTGAGGTCCCCTTCCAAGTCGAGCTCAGTGGCCCTTGCTGCACCCTTCACCCCGACTCGCCGAAGGAAGGGAGTCTGCGTACGCGGATTGGGTGCCATGGGCAACTCGTTGCCCGTGATCACAGTGTCCGTCATCGGCCTGACCCCTGTTCAGGGACAACGAGTTGCCCATGGCACCAGCACCAACTACCGTCTAGAATCCTCTATCCCCATCTTCGTCTGCGAGTGCCTGCAGAGAAGAGACCACTCTCGCGCGCCCGTAAGTTGCACAGGGGCGAAAACGGGCGTATAATGGATAGGCGATCTTCTGAAGAGGATTGGCTTGTGATGATTGCCCGATGGATGGTGGCTCTTCTTAGCTGGTCTTGTGTGGCTTCAAGCGCCGCAGGACAGGGTTGGCTCGTCACGCGCCTCTGGTTCGAGAACCTCACGCGCGGCACGGACAACGCCGGCGCGCTGCTCGCCGAACCGGGTGACCGCATCGCGATACGCTTCATGACCCAGGTCGACCCCCTGTTCGTGATGAAGTGGGGGACGTTCCAGGCGACACTCATTCTGGACGGACTGAGCCTGATGGGCGACGACGACGCGAACTCCTGGGTGGCCCAGGCCTCTAGCGCTTTCTCACCCCCTACTTGGTATCCGATAAGGGTGTTCCACCAGCCCGACTACGGGCCGATGTACGACAATGCCGTCGAGCCTACGGACCCCAGCTATCCACTCGTGTCCCAGCGCGGGCTCTATGCGCTGATTGGCGCGACCGACCGCAGCGGGGCACAGAACTCCGACCGCAAGCTGTTCGAGTTCACCGTCCGGCCGGGCTCCGTCGGAGAGGAACTTCACTGGAGCTTCCCCGGACGAATCACGGGGACGGGTCTCTCCACGCGGGTGATCGATTCGCTCGCGGTGACGCACGATCCGACCGACAACTTCGTGCGCGTCGTGCCGGAGCCCTCGGCCCTGTGGGGGTTGTTGGGCGGGCTGGTGTTGCTCCGCCGACCACGTGCTCCACGTTTTCGTGCTTCCACCTATCACGCCATTCGCCCTCGGATGGAGTGCTGACACCACTATGACGAGCCAAAGCCCGAGCAGGCTCGCGCACTCGTATGCTTCAGTAGGCCGGGGCGGAGGCGTGCTCCCGGAGCATGGCCTCCCGCCTCGCCCACAGGATAGAACGCACTGTGGGGGCCGAGCCCGCGGCAGCGACGGGGGCATGGAAACCTTATGGGGCGAGTGAGTGGGGGGACCAAAAGAGAATGGGTGCGGGGGTTGGATTTGAACCAACGACCTCCGGGTTATGAGCCCGACGAGCTACCAGACTGCTCTACCCCGCGACCTCGGGTTATAGAATAGCATATTCGGGCCTATGCGCGCAACTGCCCGTTCGGCGGGGGCTGAGCCCGGCTGGTGCGACATCGCGACACGGAGGCTCTCGGCAGCCGCCGGCATCTGGCACCCTTCCCTCCTCCGCTGGAAGTCGTCCGGCCATCCCTCTAGGTTCAGCGGCTCCTAGCTGAACACACACCGACGCATGAAGCTTGAAGGTCTCATCGAACAACATTCATCCGCACTCAGCATGGCGGTTCTAGTGGGAGAACCCGACTGACTGGGAGCAGCGAGGATACTGGCCCGAGGCCAACCTTCTCTAGACGACGAACGTGCATCGGGCCGCCCGGGACTGGTGGAGGCTAGCGGATTCGAACCGCTGACCTGCTGCGTGCAAAGCAGCCGCTCTCCCAGCTGAGCTAAGCCCCCACGGGCGGCCATTGTACCGCGAGTTCGCAGCGCGTGACGTTCGGGGGAACTCGAAAGCCGCGGATTCAGTCCGGGCCGCGGAACGGTGACTGTCGCTAGTACCCCGGCGGGGCATGGAGAATTCACGGAGCTGGGTCCCAGCCTCTGGACCCGTCGGAATAGCCAAGGAATGCACCCGTGCGGCAGTTCGAATCATGCCCCGGCGCGGTCCTTGAGTCTTCCGTGTGCGTCCAGTGGGTGCAACCCGGCGGACGCGGGCCAGGGCATGGAGATCGCTGGATTCCCGCCTGCGCGGGAATCCAGGCCTATGCACGATGAGCGTCATCGCGCTCGGGGGACGCCGCAAGTAGCTCGAGAACGGGGCTAGGCGACGACCAGTTCGGTCGGGCGGACGCCTTCTTGGTCCACCACCGAGCGCAGCGCCTCCAAAGCGACGTCCACCTGCCGCTCGTTCGGCTCTCGGGTGGTGAGGAACTGCGTGAGCAGCCCAGGCCAGAAGAGCACCGTGCACAGCAGGCTTCCCTTCATTCGTCCCGCCAGCCGCAGCGCCTCGTACGCTACACCCGCTATGGGGAAGAGGATCGCGATATGCAGCGGTACCCGAAACCATATCTCGGGCCGCGGAAGGAACGGGAACACCAGTAGGCTGAGCAACAGCACGATCACGATGAAGCTGGTGCCGCAACGCTGGTGCAGGCGTGTCTGGCGCAGCGCGTTCTCGCGCGTCAGTTCCTGCCGAGCCTCCAGCGTGTTGATCGCCTTGTGCTCGGCGCCGTGGTACTGGAAGACCCGGTAGATGTCCGGCATGAGGCTGATGAGCGCCACGTAGTCCAGGAAGATCAGGAACCGGAGGCCTACGTCGAGCAGGTTGAGTTGGGCGGTGGTCCATTCGTACGCCTTGAACGCATCCACGGCTGCGGTGGGGAGGACCACGAAGAGCAAGACGCCAAAGCCGAGGCCCATCACCATAGCGCCGCCCACTGCAATCTCGTTGATGGCGCCTTTGCTGTCCGCCTGCTCCTCGGCCTTCTTCGGGCGCAAGACCAGAGCGAGCACCAGCACCACGGCAGCCCCGAGGATGATTAGCCCTTTCGGTGAGATGAGGCTGTGCCACAGGGACACCAATTTGGCGACCACCGCGCTTCCGATGGTGGGGCCAATGAGTATCCCTACGATGGCGTTCACGGCAATCAAGCCGAGCCAGAAGGGGATCTCGCGCGCGTTCCGTCCGATCCGCTCTTCCTTCGGCGGCCCGTCGCCTTCGTACTGCTCATCCAGTTGCACGCGCGAGGCGAACTGCAGCGCCTTGATGCCGAGCGCCATGGCGTCCAGGAGCGCCAACGAGCCCCTGAGAAACGGCAGTTTGAGCCATTTCTGCCTGCCGATCCAGGTGTTTTCTACAGGTTCGGTGCGGAGGACGATCTCCTGATTGGGCGCGCGGCAGGCAACAGCAAAAAAACGAGGGCTGCGCATCATCACACCCTCGATTACCGCCTGACCGCCGTACTGAAGGTACTCGGCCTTTGGCATGGTTACTTGTTCTTGATTCCGTACTTCTGCATGAACTTCTCGACGCGGCCCTCGGTGTCAACCAACTTCTGCTTGCCGGTGAAGAAGGGATGGCACGCGTAGCAGATCTCGACGTTCACCGTCGGGTTCGTCGAGATGGTCTCGAAGGTGTTCCCGCAGCCACAGCTCACGACGGTCTTCACGTATTTCGGGTGGATGTTTTCCTTCATCTTCCTCTAGCCTGTTCGGACGAATCGAGGCGGAATTATACCCCGCGACTCCGGGCGGCCTACTCCTCGCGGACTTCGACCTTGATGCCGATGCTGGAGATGACCGCGGCGACCCGCTTGCACTCCTCTTCCGAGCCGAAGTGCACCACCGACTTGCCCAGGTGGTGGACTTCCCAGGTCTCGGTTTGCGCCTCGCGAAGGCTGCAGCGGGTGGCGATCAGGAGAATAGCGATCACTTCGTCGAAGGTATTGTAATCATTGTCATAGACTACGACTACCCAATGCCCCGCACCGTAGCCTTCTAGGTCTTCTTCTTCGGCCACGTCGGGGAGGACGGGCGCGAGCGTTCTGCCGGGCCCACGCTGACCGGGCGGCACCTGCGCGCCCAGCGACGGTCCCAGCCGTTCAGCCACACACTGTAGGGTTTGCGGTGCTCGAATACGCATTCGGACCTACTCCCATTCGCGAACCACTTCGGTCTGCACGCCGATGCCGCTCATCGCAGCGGCGACCGAAAGGCACTCCTCGCGGTCGGCGATGTGACACACCGCCTTGCCGAACATGTGCGCCTCCCACGCCTCCGCATAGGCCTCGGAGTAGTCACACCGGGTGGCGTGCATCAACGTCACGATCACATCTACGAACGGCGTTACTTCGTTGTTCAGGATCCAGCACAACCACCGGTCGCTCTGTAGCTCGGGAGCGTCGGTGCGCGCCGGAAGGTCGAGAACGCCGATCCCCTCTCTCATACGTACGATTCTATCGGAAAACATGCTGCTAGGCAAGCCCCTGCCCGAGCTTGAGAGTAATAATCTCGAAGGGGCGCACGTCTAGTGTGATGGTGCCGTCCCGCACTTCGATCGCTTCCCCTACAGCGCGCTCTAGCAGGTCGCAGCGCTGTGCCTGCACAACGGGGAACCCGAACCGGATGCCGGCCTTCCCCCTAGCGTTGTGCGCTTCGTACAGGCGAAGAATCAGGTCGTTCGAGCCCTCGGCTCGTTTCAGTGTCTCCACCACCAGCTTCGGGCCATCCGGCGGGGCGGTGATCTCGAGGAAGGAGTGCGTGTCGACAGGGCTCGCGGTTCGGACGCACCGGACGGGCGAGTTGAGCCGGTTGGCCACGGTCACCACTCCAGCCTGCCGGAAGTCGCCGAGGTGTGGGTACAGCCAATAGGTGAAGTGATGAGTGCCTCTATCGGCTGTCGGGTCGGGGGCTTGCGGTGCGCGCAACAGTGTGAGCCGTATCGTGTCGAGATAGGTGTCGTGGCCATACTTGCAGTCATTGATCAACGCTACGCCCCATCCGCCCTCGCTCAGGTCCGCCCACTTGTGACCGCATACCTCGAAACGCGCTTGGTCCCAACTGGTGTTATAGTGCGTAGGACGCTCCACATGGCCGAACTGAATCTCGTAGGTGGCTCGGGGGGAGTTCACGCGTACCGGGAAGGCCGCCTTCAGCATCTTGCGGTCCTCGTGCCAATCCACGGTGGTAGCGAATTCCACGAACGGAGCACTTGCCGCGAGACGGATGTCCTGGACTATCCGGCTGGAGCCGAATGTCTTCGTCACTCGCACAGCTGCTCGCACCGGGCCGTGCTCGACCACTTCGATTTCCGCTCGACCTGGCAACGACCGCACGGTCTCGTGGGAGAAGAGGTCTATGTCCCATGCCTCCCAGTTGTTCGGCACGTCCTCTAGGAGTTGTATCTCGTTGCACACGCGCCCTTCCGCGACCACCTGCTGGTCGCTAGCCTTGAGAACCAGCGAAGCAATGCTGCCTGCATCATCAATCCGAACAGCCAGGTGCTCGTTCTCCAGCGTCCTTTCGTCCACTGACAGGATGCTCGCAGGAACCACGGTTTCCGAGAGCTTTCCGGACAGTCGCCCGATGCCGAATGGTGGAACCGCGAACAAGGCTTCCTCGCCTAACTGCTGCAGCGGAGATACTCCTCCCTCCGCCCACTCGATGCTTTGGTACTTCTTACCGCCCGCGAGCCTCACAGTGCCGAGATCACCGAATCCTGCCTCACGTGTCGAGTACAGGGCGACATGCTCTCCGCGGCTCTCCTGCACCACTCCATCTACCACGGGCCTAAGGAGGTCATACACGCGCGTGTAATCCCTGTCGCTGTCTCGATACACCTCCTCGATGCTCGAGCCAGGAAGGATATCGTGGAACTGGTTGAGCAGCACCAGCTTCCACGCCTCTTCCAGCGCGTCGCGAGGATAGGCGGACGCACCGCAGAACAGCGATGCGAGCATCTCGGCGTCGCGAAGTAGCAGCTCGCACTTGCGGTTGTGCTTCTTGTTAGTTGCTTGGGTGGTGTAGGTGCCGCGGTGCAGCTCGAAGTACAGCTCCCCCCACCACGTAGCGAGGTCCCTCGCCTCCTCGAAAGTCTTGCGCAGGAAGTCCCTGGCGAACTCCATCTCTACGCGCGGAAGCCCTTCCACATCCCTCATGCGCAGGCCGGCCTCGATCATGTCCACCGTCGGACCACCGCCGCCATCACCGTAGCCGTATACGTACAGTGACCGATCGGATCGCCCGTGCTCCTTGAAGTTATGCACGCTGAACAAGAGCTGCTTCGGTGTCATGTTACAGCAGTAATCGTTGGCGGGCATGAAGTGAGAGAGCACCTCGGTGCCGTCAATACCCTTCCAACGGAAGGTGTGGTGGGGGAAAACGTTGGTATCGTTCCAGCATATCTTTTGAGTCAGGAAGTAGTCCACCCCGGCCAGCTTCAGAATCTGCGGCAGCGCGGCGCTGTATCCGAACACGTCCGGCAGCCACATGTCTTTGGTCTCCACTCCGAAGTGCTCGAGGAAGTAGCGCTTGCCGTATAGGAACTGACGCACGAGCGACTCTCCGGAGGGTACGTTGCAGTCGGCTTCTACCCACATGCTGCCAGTGGGCTCCCACTGCCCGCGCTTCACCATCTCCTTGATTCGTTCGAAGAGCCCTGGGTACTGCTCACGAATCCACTCGTACTGTGCGGCTTGGCTGCAAAGAAACTTGTAGTCGGGATACAGTTCCATGTATCGCGTAGCCGTCGAGAAGGTGTGTGCGCACTTCTTCATGGTGATATGAAGTGGCCAAAGCCACGCGGTGTCTATATGCGCATGGCCGATGGCACTCACCTTGTGCGCCGAGGCACACGCAGGCTGATACCACTCTTCGCGCAGTACCTCCGTCGCGGCGTCAATCCCCTCGCGACTGAATGCATTAACCGATTCGTTCATGGCATACAAGAGGCGTCCGAATCGCGGCTCGTCCCTCGGAAGCTCCTCCAGTAGGCCCAAAGCCACGCGGAAGTCGTGGTAGTAGGACCACAATCTCGCATCCGGCAAGAAGAGGAAGCACTCACCCACCTCGCACGGAGTCGCGGGAGGGTCTTTCGGGCGGCCCCAGTCCGATACCAGCGGATTGATCGCGTAGGCTTCGGCGATCAGGTCCACTTCCGGCCCGCCTTCGTAATGGTGGTAACGGTGGTTGCGATCCAGGCCCTCGCGCGGCGCATTGTTCCACCACACGGTGGTTTCAGCTCCCAGGTCGATCGCTGCTAGCACGTTTTCGCCATTCCACTCTTCTGGCACGTTTCCCGTGATGCGAAACCAGGCTGTGGACCACACTGGACCCCAGCGGAAGCCTGGCTCCACGGGAAGGAACCGCGCAGCACGGGCGGCGCGCTCGTCGCGTATCCCCTGCTGTTGGGAGACCGCGAGTGACAAGGGGACCTTACGGCCGTAGAAGTGGCCTACGAGTCTGTCGGAAAGGAACCGCCGAAGGCGTTTGACCGTGACGTCGGGATGCTTGTGCATACGCTCGACTACCATGCGGACACGATGTTCCCTGCCGCTCCCGAAAAGGATAGGCCCAGCGCGACACGAATCCAACCCCCCAATGTTCATATTGTC
Organism: Fimbriimonadia bacterium; assembly: GCA_039961735.1. Lineage (NCBI taxonomy): Bacteria > Bacillati > Armatimonadota > Fimbriimonadia > Fimbriimonadia bacterium. The sequence continues at coordinate 137,082 of JABRVX010000009.1, read as the reverse complement.
GCCTCTGCTCGCTTTCCTGTCGCTCGGCCCAGCCACCGAGAGCCAGACCGTCGTCGTCCTGCCCCGCCAGGCGAGCTCGCTTGAGGATCTGGCGGCTCGCGAAGTACGGCGATACCTCTACCACGTCACTGGCTCCCTGCCCCTGCTCATTCCGACGGACGACGCTCTGCCGTCCGAATCGGGGTACGCGGTCGTCGTCGGTCGCAGCGACAGGGGGCTTGTGAGAGCCCTTGCGGAGCAGGCCGGCCTGCTCCCGGCGTTCGACTCGCTCATTTCCGAGGAGTACATGTTGCGAACGGTTCGCATGGGGACCCGGACCGTCACTCTTGTCGTCGGTGGCGATGATGTGGGCACCCTATACGGGGCCTATCGCTTTGCCGAGAAGCTCGGGGTACGGTTCTACTTGGACGGAGATGTGCTGCCCGACCGGCACGCGCCTCTGAGTCGGGTTGACGTGGACGAGGTGGGGCGGCCGAAGTTCACGCTGCGCGGCATACAGCCTTTCCACGACTTCCCGGAAGGGCCGGACTGGTGGAGCTTGGACGATTACAAGGCGGTCCTCGCACAGCTCCCGAAGTTGCGCATGAACTTCATCGGCCTGCACACCTACCCCGAGGACATCGCCGAGCCGACCGTGTGGATAGGTGTGTCCGAGGATGTGGACGAGAAGGGACGGGTGCGTCTCGCCTATCCCGCCTCCTACCAGAACACCCTCAGGGGTGATTGGGGGTACGACCCCAAGAAGACTTCGGACTTCCTATTCGGAGCCGGGGCTCTCTTCGACAGGGACGACTACGGCACGGATGTCATGCGCGGCCTAACGCCGAAGCCCTACGACCCCGATGCCTGCACCCGGCTGTTCAATCGTACGGGTGACATGCTCGGTAGAGCGTTCGCTTTTGCGGAGGAGCTCGGGATCCGAACCTGTGTAGGCACCGAGACGCCACTGACCGTGCCGCGAAGGGTGCGCGAACGCTATCCGGAGGCCACGACCGAGCAGTTCTACGAAGGCATCTTTCGCAGGCTCTCGCTCGTCTCGCCGGTGGACTACTACTGGCTGTGGACACCCGAGGGATGGACGTGGAGCGGCACCACGCCCGAGGAGGTGGAACGCACTCTCGCCGACATCAGGGCGGCGCTCCGCGCTCTGGACAAACTCGGGAAGCCCTTCGCTATGGCCACGTGCGGCTGGGTGTTGGGACCACAGTATGCGAGAGATCTCTTTGCCCGCGAGCTACCGGCGGACGTAGGTGTTAGTTGCATCAATCGAGAAGTCGGCATGGCCCCCGTCGAGGCAGGCTTCGCGCGCGTGAGTGGAAGAGACAAGTGGGCCATACCGTGGCTCGAAGACGACCCCGCGCTGACTACCCCGCAGCTGTGGGTAGGGCGGATGCTCCGTGACGCCTCCGACGCGCACGCGTACGGCTGCAACGGCCTTATGGGTATCCACTGGCGAACTCGCGTGATCGGGCCGAACGTCGCGGCACTGGCGGGAGCTGCGTGGCAACTGCCTCCGCCACCCGATGCTCCATCGGTATCTGGGGCGTTAGGTGGCAAGCTCGCACACTTCCCAGGCAACCGAATAGAGGGAGCCGATGAGCCGATGGTGTATCAACACGTTCGCTATGACTTGTCGTCTTACCGCTTCATGGTGCCGAACGGCGAGTACCAGGTCACTCTCAAGTTCTGCGAACCCTACTACTCCGAGCCGGGCCGCAGAGTGTTCGACGTGCAGATCGAGGGCAAGACGGTGGTATCGCGCCTAGACGTGTTTGCCGAGGTAGGGCAGAACCGTGCTCTCGACATGACCTATCATGTTAGCGTTGAGGACGGACGACTAGACATAGAGTTCGTACCAGTGGTCGAGATGCCGTGCATTGCAGGAGTGGTAGTAGAAGGTGCCGGACAGTCCATGCGTATCAACTGCGCCGGTCCTGCGGTGGGAGCCTATGCCGCGGATAGGGAGATGGAGCGTGACCTTCCATGTGATGCTTTCTATGGCGACTGGGCACTGCATCAGTTCGGACCGCAGGTGGCGCAGGACGCTGCGAGGCTATTCGCGCGCCTGGACGGCAAGCTTCCCCGGCCCGCAGGGTGGATGGACGGCCCGGGAGGGCTGTGGAACGACGGACGCCCGATCGAGGAGATCGAAAAGCAGTACGGCTTCGTAGCGGAGCTTGAGGCGATGGGACCCAGAGTCGAAGGACCGGGCAACCTGGAGCGGTTCGATTACTGGCTGAACTCGTTCCGCTACCTGCGCGCCATGGCTAGGATGGCCCACGCGGGTCATCGCGTGGAGGAAGTGTTGAGACCCGCTCACGAGAGTCAGGATGGCGAGGTGCGGAGGAATGCGGCCCGTACGGCACTACCACTCTATAAGGCCTTACTGGATAGGCTCGAGGAAGTGTATCGCTATCTGCTACCTACCATCGGCACGAAGGGCGAGTTGGGCACCCTAGCTAACTGGGAGCAGCATATCTTGCCAAGGACCGTGGAGCGCCAGCGCAAGGAGTTGGAAGCCATGCTCGGCGAACCGCTCCCGGCTGAGTACTCCGTAGAAAAGTCGTATGATGGACCGACCCTGCTGTGCGTTCCCACCAAGCGCACGCTGCTGGAAGATGGCGCACCACTGCGTATCCCCATCCATGTCCTGAGCGCCGCCGAGGTAACCGCCGTCGCCCTCCACTGGCGGCCGCTGGGTGAGAGTGCGTGGCGGCAGGCGAAGGTAGTGCGTGTTGCCAGGGGTGTGTACGATGGGATGCTGTCATGCGAGCGATCTGGTGACTTCGAGTACTGGATCGAGGTGCGCACGGCCGACGCGTCCACAGTCGCCTACCCGGCCGGTGCACCCTCGCGCACGCACAGCGTGGTGAAGCTGCGCTAGAGACGCCAGGGGCCTCGAAGACGGGCTTGCGAGACTCGGCAGGCACAGTGTCTGCCGACAGGAGTTCTCCGCGCCCCTGCGGAAACAGAAACCCAGAGCCGAACTCAGCGTCCCGGAGGTCGAACCCATGATCCGTCTCTTCGTCTCGGCAATCTTCCCTCTTCTCGCAGGTCCTGCTCCCTCCCTCTGGGCCGACGTCCCCGCAATGCCCGACTTGGACGTGCTGTTCATCGAGCAGTGGCCCGTGTACCCTAACTACGGGTTCAACTATCCCGGCAACCTGCCCGTGCTGGTGAAGCCAGGCTCGGGGAGCGGCGGGCGGCCTTTCGTCTATTACTTCACCCGGGACGAGTACGAGGCCAACGTCAAGACCCGCCCAGACAAGGGCGAGCCGGTGACGATGACGGCGTACGTAGCCAACAAAGGCGGCGCGAGAGCCCTTGCGAGCGAGTACCAATTCAAGATGGACGGCAAAGTGGTGAAGAAGGGCACGCTGCCAACACTGGACCCGGGCGAGAAGACCACCGTGTCGATTCAGTGGCCCTACGACCCCGGGCGGCACTTCGTCTCCTTCGAGGCGGACTCGCAGAACGAGATCAAAGAGATATCCGAGACGAACAACAAACGCGAGGACCCTACATTCGGATTCGTGCTCACCATCGCGGCGGGGCCGAACGGGGAGTATGAAGCCTTTGGCAAGAGCGAGAATCTGGTCGGGTCCTACTCCTTCGAGGACTGGTGTCAGGCACACATAGACAAGTGGCGGGAATACTTCCGCCTGGCCGTATACCCCTCCACTCCCAAGGGCGTGCAGGCGGGAATTCGCTTCAACTACATCTTCCCGGAGTACGAAGGAGCGGAGCACAAGGCATACAGCGCGAAGGGTGGGTGGTGCAACTGGACGATCCATTGGGACCTCGACCGCATCCCCGAGTACGCCAAGGGGATCGATGGCGGGCTGATTCACGAACTGGTGCATCAGTGCGGTGTGATTGACAGCTACCAGATCGGACTCGGGATGCTGGACAACCTCGCGCGGGATCCCGACACCGGTAAGACCATCGAGATCCCCTACTCCGATCACCGGGCCGTCCACGGATCCATCATGGGTGGTGGGTTCCGTGACGAGATCCGTGGCGCTTTCAGCGAGCACGAGGCCGCGGCGTTCGATGCTACGCTGCGAACCTGGGGCAATCACGCAGGCTACGGCGTCTACCTCTTCGACATGCCGGAGAGCAACTTCGTGCAGTTCCTGGACAACCGGGGAAAGCCCCTCGCCGGTGCGGCGCTGACCATCTTCCAGCAGTGGGCCTCGCCGTACGATATGAACGTCTTCAGCCGCAAGACCGACATCGTCACGCCGAAGCACGTGCGGCTGGACTCTGAAGGTAGATTCAACCTGGGGGCCAACCCATACAACACGTTATGGGTGGTAGGGGGCAATTGCGTGATCATGTACTGCGTGCGCGCATACGGCCAGAAGGAGTACCACTTCGTGGACGTGCGAGAGTTCAACATCGCCTACTGGCGTGGTAGCAAGAAGTCGCACACCTACGTCTACCAGACGAACATCGCGCCTCTCGGCTCCCCGCCACCCGTAGAGAACCTTCGGGTGCTGACAGACCGGAGCGATCGCACCAGGGCTGTGTTAGCATGGGATGCTCCCAGCGTCGCCGGCAAGCGCATCTCCAAGTACCGCGTGCGGTGGAATCGAGACTGGAAGTGCGCGTTGCACGAGCCCACCTATGAGACCGTGCAGGAGGTTGCCGCGAACGTTCGCACCGCCACCGTCGAGTTTCCGCCGCGCCAGGGCTACATCTGGTTCACCGTCACAGCGGTCGCCGAAGACGGGACGGAGAGCCGCATCGCCGAACCCATCGTGTGGCCCGAGGTGGAGCAGGTGAAGATGGGACTGGTACGTCCTATCGGCACCGCCTTCGGGCCGGACGGTGCGATGTATGTGATTGACAATCACATAGGCACCGTCTTCGGGGTGGACGCCGAAGGCAGCCTCATAAACATGTCCGACACAGCGCTAATCGGCAGTGGTAGCATCACGGACATCACGGTGACACCCTCTAACCGCATCTTCGTGGCCGCTCGCTGGCGGCAGGGTATCGTGGAGATAGATACTAAGACACACAAGGTGACAAACCGCTTCGGCGACTCGCGACGTATCGGGGAAGGCCGCGACGACTTTGCCTACCCCGCTCGGATCGATTCCGATTCCCAGAATCGACTGTTCGCCTCGTATCCCGACCTCGGACGTATCGAAGTGTACGATCCGGATGGCAAGTCCCTCGGCACCATCGAGGGTGAGTTTCTAGATGCTCGCGACCTGGCGGTGCATATCATCGGTGATCGCCTCGTCGTAGCCATCGCCGAGTTCGGAGCGAACCGTGTCACCGAGGTCACGCTGAATGCCGACTCCCTGCGGGAGATGAAACGCACTGCCATCGTAGACAACGCCATGAAGCCGCTTAGCGTGTGCTATGACGAAACCGGACGGCTGTATGTCGGAACGCAAGACGGCATCGATCGCTACGAATCTGGACGCAGGGTAGCGCGCTGGCATAGCACGTTCAACGACAAGGGCCGTCAGGTGTGGGGCATCGCCATCCGCGGCAATACCCTCATCTGCACCGAGGGTGGAGACAACGAGAAGTACTGGATGAAAGGCACGCTCTCCGATGGGTGGACGCCTTTGGATAACTAGCGCCGTGCGTGAGTTAGGAGTCGCCGGACGCGGGCTCGGAGTCGTACTGCAGCAGGCGTCGTTCGCCCGTTAGTGCGCGGAGCGGTGTCAGGTCCTGCGTGACCTCGAGCGTGCCAAGATACTCGCCCTCTGTGTTTCGAACTGCGAAGTAGCGGATGTGGACGAACTTGCCGTGCAAGTCGATCCAGAACTCCGCCACGTTCTGACGCCCACTGCGGAAGTCGGAGACGATCTGGTCCACGATGTGAACGCTCTTCGGTGGGTGACAGTGCTGCACCGCTCTGCCGAGGATGGCCTTGCTCCGCGCGAAGATGCGCTCACCCTCGGAGAAGAACCGCACCCGGTCCTCTGCATCTATAAAGGTGAGATCCACGGGAAGCGTGGCGAAGATGCCCCTAATCTGCTCGAAGTCCAGCTGCCCGGTCGGAAAGACCAGTGCACGGTCCGATGGAATGCTAACAACGTCCTCGCGCTGCCTCGCCTGTGGAGGTCGGTAGGTATCACCCGGTTCGACCAGGCACCAGCCGTACTTCGGCGATTGCTCCCATATCTCTCCCCACTCGTCCTCACTTAATAACTGAAGCATCATGGGGAGGAGGATGTCTTCCTCCTTCGAAGTCATGTTTTCGACGATGGTGAGCGCGCGGGTCGCGACCGTATCGGCGATGGGCTTCAGGTCCCCGGCACGCGCAGCGGCCTGCTTCAAGCCAGCATCGAGTGCTTTCAGCGCTGCTCGCGCCTCGTCGTGTACCGCCCACATCACCTTGGACGGGCCGGTGACGCCATGCCTCTCCAACACCGAGAAGAACAGGTCTTCCTTCCGCCGGTAGTGTTTGTCCACGTCCATTAAGTCGTTCAGGGCGTTCTTCCACTCTTGGAGGGGCTGGTCGGCATCCGCATCGTCCGGAAGCTGCCGGATCTGCTCCATCGCAGCACGCATCCGGGCGCACCGTTCGCGAATCGCTCGGTTCTCCCGGAGGATGGTGTCGGCCGGGTGGCCCGCCGATATCTGCACGAGAGGCTTTTTGAGGATGTCCTGAACCACCGCGGCGTGAAGGTCGCACATGGATTTGACCTCCTCCACGGAGACACCCGATGCGATGATCTCTTGCTCCATCGCGGCGATCTCGCCCGCATCGGCCTCCTTAACGATCTCGGTGAGCTGCTGCCTTACGCTCTCCGGATCGGCCCCCCTATGAAGGGTCTGGATGATCTCCTTCAGCGTGGCGATACGCTTTGCGCGGTTGTTAATTAGCTCGCTCATTCGTTCTCCTCTCCTGCAGACGCTGCAAAGGGGCGGGTGCGCTCCGCACAAGCCTCCTACGTAGGGTACCTCCGCCTCTAGCACACTTCCAATTGCCTCACTGGTCTTCCGGACCACAGTCCTTCAACGCGGGGCCGTTTAGGCAGGACCCGGAGGCTGGTCGCAGAACCGCCGACATTGTGAAACGACGCACGAGTCTCGCGACCGTCGAGTCGGCACTCATGACCGCCCGCTTCCTGAACATGTTCCACCGGAACTGCGACTTCGTCCGTCTTACCTGTCGCTCGAACATGTGCAATAGTCTGATGGACGGCATCATCCAATCGTGCACTCTGCGGAGGTGGTGCGGGACACCCAAGATATGAAGCAGATGGATGCGATGAACCACTGGACCGCCTCCACGCGCATCCGCACCACACCGCTCGCTGTCACCGAAAACACTATCACACTTCCCCCAATCTCGGTCGCCGCTGTCGAGTGCCGGCTGGATTGTCGTTGACCCGGAGAAGGACCTCACCAGCCGGTGGCCAATCTCGCTGCTATGAGTGAACCAGCGAACCGGCGTCCGGGCATTCCGCGCAGTGTGTGGGCGCTCGGTTTCGTGAGCCTCCTAATGGACACGTCATCCGAAGCCGTGCATGCGGTCCTGCCGCTCTTCCTGGTCTCAACGCTGGGTGCCTCCACCATCGCGGTGGGCCTCATCGAGGGCTTCGCCGAAGCGATTGCCTCCATCACCAAGCTGTTCTCTGGCACGCTCAGCGACAGGCTCGGCAAGCGCAAGCTGCTCACGGTGACCGGGTATGGCCTTTCGGCGATCACTAAGCCCGTGTTCGCGCTGGCCGGCAGGATTGATTGGGTGATTGTGGCGCGATTCACCGATCGTGTCGGCAAAGGCATCCGTGGTGCGCCTCGCGATGCATTGGTCGCAGATCTGACACCTCCCGAGATCAGGGGCGCGGCGTTCGGGCTGAGGCAGTCGCTGGACACGGTGGGTGCGCTGTTAGGCCCTGCCCTAGCACTCGTCGTCATGTCGCTCTCACGAGACTCCTTCCGCCTGACTTTCTGGGTTGCCACCGTCCCTGCTGCGCTCGCCGTGCTGCTGCTCGTGAGCGCCGTGCACGAGCCCTCCGCGACACGTAAAATTGCGGATGCGACTCCCACCATGAGCCTACGCACGCTGCGCCGCCTCGGTCGGCCCTATTGGGTCGTGATGCTTATCGTTGCCACGTTCTCGCTCGCGCGTTTCAGCGAGGCGTTTCTTCTTCTACGTGGCGAGTCTTTGGGCATGAAGCTCGCTGCAGTACCCATCGTGATGATCGTGATGAACGCGGTGTACGCGGTCTCGGCTTGGCCTGCGGGTGCGGCTTCCGATCGTCTGGGGCGCGCGGGTGCGCTCGCAGTGGGCCTCGTGCTGTTAGTATTAGCCGACGCTCTGCTGGCCGTCGCGGGCGGCGTGACGGTACTGCTCGTGGGCGTGGCACTTTGGGGGTTGCACATGGGGTTCACCCAAGGCGTGCTGTCTGCGATGGTGGCCGATCGCGCACCCTCGGAACTGCGAGGCACGGCGTTCGGAATGACGAATCTGGTGCTAGGCTTCTCGGCACTCGCCGCCAGCACCATAGCGGGGTCGCTGTGGCATAGCTATGGCCCATCGGCGACCTTCGCGGCGGGCGCAACCTTCGCCTTCGTCGCCCTACTGGCCCTGCCTGCTACACGCGCCCCTGTTGCTCCACACATCCGATCGGGTGAGCAAGCATGAAACCCTGGCAAGTATCCATCGAGACCAAGGACGACGGTTCCAGCATGGCGTGGGCGTTCGAAATGCCCGGCGCATCTGGACAAGGCGCCGACGAGAACGACGCGCTGAGGGATCTACAGCGTACCCTTGAGTGGCTCGCGGGTTGGCGTAGGCGACACCACCTCGCGCCCATCGAACGAGCAGGTATCGAGGTCGCAGAGAGTGTGACAGCGACCGGGTACCCGAACACTGGCGACACGGAAGGGTTCTTCCAAGAGGATGCCCTACCACTCACAGACGAGTATGCCGAGGAGTGTGTGCAGATTCTGACATTCTCACGCGCCGATCTGTTACCCATTGCACAGGCTCTGCCGCCCAGCGAGAAGCTCACCTGGACTCTCATGCACATCGCCAAGGCAGAGTGGTGGTACGCGTCGCGCATCCCGGGCTCTCCGGGAGACATCGAGCAGTTCCCAACCACGAGCGATTCTAGGGCATGTCTGCGCCTGTCGCGGGAGATGTTCGTGACGCGCCACGTGCCCTATGTGCTCTCGGTGCTCCCGCGCGAGCGCCGGCACATCGCAGATGGCGAGGAGTGGACCGCGCGAAAGACCCTGCGCCGGGCGGTGTGGCACGAGCTGTACCACCTTCAGCGCATGGAGCAAGCGGCTGGAAGTGGGAGCGGCACACGAGGAACCGATACTTCCCCATAGAAGTACGTGTTCCGCGTCCGGGCAAGGAGGAAACCATGCGTTTCACAGCAGCATTCCTAGTCACGCTACTCGTCGGCACCTTCATCCTCACCGGGTGCGGGGGCTCGAAGCGGACCGTCACGACCGCCGATGGCTCCGTGACCGTCACCGAAGAAAACAAAAACGGCTCCGTCACCATCGAGTCCAAGGACGGCGATTCCAAGGCAACAGCTTCCACCGAGAAGCGACCGATCACCGAAGCCGAGCTCGGGGTGCCCGTCTATCCCGGTGCCACCGGCGAAATGACGAGCACCTACGAAGGCAGCGAGGAAGGCAAGTCGCAGACGATGCGGCAGCACTTGCTGACCACTCCGGACTCCTTCGACGACGTCGTCGCGTTCTACAAGTCCAAGTTGAAGGACGTCAAGAGTCAATCGGTGACCACGGTTCCCGAGGGGAAGATTGCCTTCTTCCACCTAGAGGCACCAGATGGACATGTGACGATCACGATCAACGAGGCTCGCGACAAGAAGGTCACGCAGGTTCACGTAATCAAGACTACCGGCAGCTAGCGCCCTCGGCTAGCCAGTCACTGGGCCGAACGATGGGGACCGTCGAAGCCGATGATTGACGAGCCGAAAAAGTCGGCGCCGGCCCTAGGGGGCCGGCGCCTTGGATGAGTCACCTTCCCGAGTCAACGGCTGTCTCGAAAACGTCGCCCGGAGATTGGTTCTGTCAAGCGCCGCTTTCAACCGGTGGTAGCCCGACTTCGCTGAGCCGCCTACCAGGCAATTATAGCAGTGATTTGCGGATTCTGCCATACCTCCGCAACGAATCCACTGAGATTCGTGCTTACCTACGCCGCTGAGGACGATGAACCGATGCCGCACGCGTCTACGCGTGGCCCGTCAGCCTTCGGACGGGTACATTGGACGCGGCCCCCCGGGGGGTCACCCGCGGAGGCCGCTTGCCGTCTGGGAGGTAAGAATGGATCGAAATCTAGCTCTTGAATTTGTTCGCGTCACGGAAGCTGCAGCGCTTGCATCCGCGTTATGGGTCGGCAAGGGGGATCGGCACGCAGCAGACCAAGCCGCCACCGACGCGATGAGGCGCGCCTTCGACTCGATAGACATGGCCGGCACCATCGTCATCGGCGAAGGCGAGCGCGATGAAGCACCGATGCTGTACATCGGCGAGAAGGTCGGTGGCTCCGAAGAGCCGAGGGTCGAAATCGCAGTGGATCCCCTCGAGGGAACCAACCTGTGCGCGAACGGCACCCCGAACGCCATCAGCGTAATCGGGGCGGCGGTGGAAGGCAAAGGCCATTTGATGCACGCGCCGGACATCTACATGGATAAGTTGGTGGTGGGGCCCGAGGCCGCTGGCGCGATAGACATGACGCTGCCACCACGTGTGACGGTCAAGGTTCTATCGAAGTGCCTAGGCAAGGATGTACACGAGGTTACGGTCGGGGTACTGGATCGCGATCGCCACAAGGAGTTGATCGAAGAGCTCCGCGCTTGCGGAGCGCGCGTGATGTTGGTGGGCGACGGTGACCTCTCTCTCGCGATCGCCGCGTGCGATGAGCAATCGGGCGTGGATGCTCTGATGGGCATCGGAGGGGCGCCGGAAGGGGTGATTAGCGCCTGCGCCGTTAGAAGCATGGGAGGAGACATGCAGGCCAGGTTCGTGTTCCGAAACGAGGAGGAGCGGGAGCGGACTAGGGAGATGCTGGGCGGCGACCCCGACCGTATCTTTTCCGTGACCGACCTTGCCGAAGGCGACGTGCTCTTTTGCGCGACCGGCGTAACCGATGGGCCGATGATGAGAGGAGTGAAATACTCGAGGCGCGGCGCGACCACCGAGTCCATCGTAATGCGGTCCAGGTCCGGCACGATAAGGCGCATACGAACTTCGCATCGCTTCCCTCACCAGCCGTCCACCTACTAGCAAAGGCAGTGGATCGAGCATCTTCGAAGCCGGGCGCCCGCTTTAGGACCGGTCTGTCGAGCCTTTTGTTTCTTGTGCTGCTCTATCCGTTCGGCAAGTTGCTCACCACAGTGGCCTTCCTCATCTTCGGGCCGCTGCGTGTCGAGGGCCGCGAACACGTCCCGCGTCGCGGCCCGGTGTTAGTTTGTGCAAACCATATCTCGGACGCCGACCCACCTGCCATGTTTCATGCCGTACCCCGCCCATCTTGGTTCCTGGCCAAAGAGGAGCTGTTCAATATGGGCGTCATCGGGCTGGTGGTGCGGCTGTACCGCAGCATCCCGGTGCGCAGGGGTGCCCCGGATCGCCGGGCCCTGCGACGAGCCGAGGAACTCCTGCTTCGCGGCGAATGTGTGATCATCTTCCCGGAGGGCGAGTGCTCGCAGAGCGGCAAGTTGCTGCCCATCCTCCCTGGGGCAGCACTGATTCTTCGCCGAACGGGCGCGACGTGCGTATGCGCGGGAATCGTCGGCACGAACCAGATTGTCCGGTACGGCACCCTGCGACCGCGCAAGGCCCGCGGACCCGTTACCATCCGCTTCGGAAAGCCCCTCGCATTCGAGGGAACTGACGGGCCTCCCAGCATCCAGGACATCGTACAGCGAATCGGGGAGGATCTGGCCTCACTTACCGGACAGGCGCCGCCCGATGTGATCCAGAAGCCACGAGGTGGACCTGCCCTCCACGAGGGACAGAACGACGACGCGACCTCCTAGCTCGCGAACCAGATCGGCCTCGCCAAGGTCCTCCACCCGATAGTCGCCACCCTTCGCATGGATTGTCGGCCGAATAGCTCGAATGAGCAAGTCCGGGGTCGATTCTTCGAACCACGTCACTGCGTCCACCGACTCTAGGGCAGCAAGCATCGTGAGCCGGTCCTCGAGTGGCAAAAACGGGCGGCCCGGTCCCTTGATGGCCCGTACCGACTCGTCCGAGTTGACCCCCACGATCAGACAGTCTCCCAGCAGCCTGGCCTCTGCCAGATAGCATACGTGGCCGGTGTGCAGAAGGTCGAAGCAGCCGTTGGTAAACACGATGCTCTTGCCCTCTCGCCGCAGCCGGTCGGCAAGTGATTGCACTTCCTCCGGCGGGATGATCTTGCTCCTAAGGGCGCGGGGCAAAAGAGGGCTCCTTGATCAGTGTCCGCGCTGCCTCGATCACTCTTTGGGGATGAACGGCTCGAAGACAAGCTTGGATTTCCTGTGGCGTTGGATTGGGTGAGCCAAGGTCGGTCCAAAGCGCAACGGCGGTCTCCGTCTGATGTCCCCATCTCTGCCACTTCGTTGGGCCGTGGACCACGACGCTCGGGGTTCCGAGCGCGACTGCGCAGTGCGAGAGACCTGTTTCCGCCGAGACGTAGAGGGCAGCTTCCGATACCCAGCCGAGAGCCTCTCGAATGGTCGTTCGTCCGGACAAATCTAGTGCGGCGTTCCCCAGCGCCTGGACGACAGGCCTCGTTGCGGCTCGCTCTCCTTCGCTACCCAGGAGAACGATGCGAAATCCCCAACGCGCGATCTCTTCTCCAACGCGACTGAAGTACTCCGACGGCCACAGCCGCAAATGCGGCTCGTTTGCGCCGCAGGCGAAGCACACGTATGCTTTTGGCGAGAGACCGTGCATGTGGCAGATTCCACGCTCCTCTGGACTGACCCACAGCTCCAGCCGGAGATCGTCGGATCTGGCGCCCGCGGCCTCGACAATGTCCATCATGCACTCGATCTCGTGCTGCGATCGGTCGTAGGGCACCCTGTGAGTCAGAAGTGGCCCACGCATCTCTACGGAAAAGCCGACCCGCGTTGGGATGCCTGCGAGCCAAGCGAGGAATGCGCTCCGGACAGAACGATTGAACAGCACGGACAGGTCATAGTTACGAGTTCGCAGCTCACGAGCCCTACGAAGCACGGCAACGGGTGAGCGCTCCGCACCTGGCTTCTCGACGAGTATCCGACTGAACCATGGGCACTCGGCCATGGTGGCAGCAGCGGCTGGACCGGTGAGCAGATCCATCTCGGCATTCGGGAAGGCTTCGCGTAGGGCGCGCATAGCCGGGACCGCGAGGACGGTGTCACCGATGTACCTGGACTTGGTTACACAGAGGATGCGTTTGGGATCAAGCACTGCTCCTCACCGAGTGCAGATGTTGGACAGTTCGTTCCCAGACTGCGTCTACCGATAGTTCTTCGATAGCACCCCCGCCGTCGGGACGATACGCAGAGACCACACTATCCAGCCTACCGTAAGGACCACTTCGTGACGGGTCCGTCGCCGCATAGAGCGCCACGAGCGGGACCCCGAGGGCTGCAGCCATGTGAATAGAACCCGTGTCGCCCGCGATGTGCACATACGCATCGCGAAGCAGCGCTGCAAGTTCGACCAAGCTGGTGCGACCAACTGCGTCTGCCACGGGGGACGGGCAGGCGGTCCGGAGCGCAGCGGCAATCGGCGCGTCCGAAGAATGTCCAGCCAGCACCGGTGCCACGCCCTCTGCGTGCAATCGCTCGCACACGACGGCAAAGTTCTCCGGAGGCCAACGTTTCGTTGGGTGCCCTGCGGAAGGGTTGATGACTGCGTAGGGGGAGGACACACCGAGATCTTGCAGTAGGCGCCTGGCCGAGGTCGTGGCCGCATCGGGAACGTGGAGGCCGAAGTCCACAGGCTCCGCTTCGCCACCGAGGTAGCGAACTACGTCGAGATACTGCTGCACGACGTGCGCAGAACCCTTGGTTGGTGGCACCCCTTTCACCAAAAACCGCGCGCCCTCCCTCTGCCAATGGTAGCCCAGCCGCACTGGCGCCCCCGAGACAAAGGCGACGACCGCGCTCTTAAGCAGACCCTGTAAGTCTAGCGCCAGGTCGAAGTGTCTGCGCCGCAGTTCGAACAGCCGTGTCGCACCGTTGAGCCATGTACCTGGGCTTAAGCGACGCTTTCGCCATGCGTGGCGAGGGAGCGAGAAGACCTCGTCCACATAGGGGTTACACTCGACCAGTTCCACGCAACGATCTTCCACGGCCCAGGTGAGACGGATGTGCGGGAAAGAGCGCTTTAACGCAGCCGCCACCGGCATCGTATGCATCACGTCTCCGATGGCCGACAGCCGGACCATCAAGACATTCCGAACCGAGGACATATCAACCGACACCGGCAGCCTCTTCCCTTCTGCGCGCGGACTTCCACCTGTCATGGAACCACAGCCACTGATCGGGATAGCGCCGCACCTGCCGTTCGATCGCCGCTTGGACCTCCTCCATTATTGCCTTAGCGTCCCGGTCGGTATCGCCGGTTAGAGCCGTTTCGATGGGCGGATGCACCTCGATGCGATGGCGGTCACCTGGAAGCCGAACGCAGAATATTGGAATCAGCGGTGCGCCGGTCCGGAGGTGAATGACGGCAGGCCCGACCACGCTACCGCACTCCCTCCCGAAGAACCGTAAGAAGACATCTCCTGCGTTCTGATCGGGTAGGATGCCGACCAACTCGTTGCGGCGCAAGCACCCCAGGATGAACTTGGCGGCGTTCCCTCGACTAAACACCTGATACCCGTTTTCTCTCCGAATTTCGTTGACGATTTCCGTTGTTCGGGGGTCGTTCGCGTCCCGCGCGACCACAGACAGCCGATAGCCTCGGTCAGTCAAGTAGCGCGCCATCAGCTCCCAGTTGCCGAAGTGGGCCGTGATCATCAGTGCGCCCTTTCCTTCTTGCAGGGCACGGTCCACTTTCTCAAGACCTTCAATCTCCACGAGGTTGGACACCGTCTCGGCACTGAGGTGTCTGGTTCGCAGGAACTCCGCCGCGGTGCGCCCGAAGTTCTCGAAGACCCTCTTGGCCATCTCGGCAATCTGCTGCGGCTCCTTCTCCGGAAATGCGGCACCGAGGTTGGCCAGGGCCAAAGCCCGCCTACGGCGCGCGACGGCGTAGACCAACGTGCCGACGACCGCGCCGAGGCCCACCGCGACACGGTGGGGCAACAGTCGAAACAGCCCTCGAAACAGCCAGAGGGCCAACCCGGAAAGGAATAGGATCGTCCTCTTCAAGTACCGATGCTCCGGCCCCATTGTGTCACGCCGGAGCGCGGTTCCGTTCCTTCCATCCCGTCCCCTCGTGCCCGGGAGGTCGCGAAGCCGGTACGATCGGGCCAGAAGGAGGAAAAGCATGTTGTTCGGATTGCTGCCGGTGGCTACCGCACCGGAGGGAGCAGTAGCGGCTCACCATGCAGCTTGGATTTTGCACGTCTTCGGGGTGATCTCCTGGGTTGGCGGGCTGCTCAGCATGACCATCCTCGTCTGGCGCGCCGCAGCAACGCAAAACACAGACGAACGCAGAGCCGCGCTTTCGGTGGTACGGTCTCTGCACAACTGGGCGGTTGCTCCGGGCTTTCTGCTCCTGCTCGTTGGCGGGCTGTGGTCGTTGATCGTCTTCGAGCCCCACAAGCTACAGCAGGGCTGGTTCCACGCCAAGCTGGGCTTGGTCATTGTATTGGTCGCCGTACACTTCGTGGCTGCGACCAAACTGTACGACTTGATTCGCTCCCCCGAGGCGACGCGGCCATCATGGTTGGCTGCCGTGCCAGTGCTCGCGGTCCTCGCACTCGCCTGCATCCTCGTGCTAATCCGCGTCCAACCGTTCTAGACCTGCGATGAGAGCCGGCCCGACTGGTCCGAAAGCCCCTGCCCGGCCCAAACCGCTCGTAGGAGCCGTTTCGCCCTCTGCCGCGCACACCCGACAACGCGCCAACGGCCCCGACCAAGCCGGTCTCCGTGACATCGCAATCTATCCGGCAGGTCCACCCATCCCCCTGAGAAGCCGGCAGCGTGACGACCACCTCGGTGATCCCGAGGAATCGCTTTCCCGATGTTCGTCACCTTCGACCGTGAGGGCGAGTGCACAGGACTTCCAGAAGTGGTCAAAGAACGACCGATCGGTCGTCAGCGGGCAGGTGTACTATCCTGGAGGCTCGAACGCCACTAGCTGGAAATGACACGACTGGCACTGAGCAACCTGAACTCTGGGGAGCAGGCGACGTCTACCAATTATTGTGCAAAGAGGCACAAAGGTGGCAAGGCAATGAGGTTATTGGGTGCATGGGTGCTACTACTGCTCGCTGCAGGCGCCTGGGGGCCCACTGAGGGTGAGCCCACGCGCAACGTAATCCTAGTCGGCTGGGACGGGGCTCAGCGTGCGCACATCCAGGAGTGCCTGCATCGAGGCGAGTTGCCGACCCTAGCACGGCTCTCCAAGGAAGGCGCGCTGGTCAACATAGATATCGAGGGCGTCACCGACACGAAGGCTGGATGGAGTCAGATCCTGACGGGCTACAGCCCCGAGGTCACCGGGGTGTACAGCAACCGCCGCTTCCAGCCCATCCCAAAGGGCCTCACCGTATTCGAGCGGCTGGAGCAGCACTTCGGACCGAGCCGCTTCGTTACGGTCGCTGTCGTGGGGAAGATGGGCAACGTTGATGACGGGCCGCCGATTAAGCGACCTGTGCGCCCGAACATCACGCCGGAACGCCGACGGCAGCTTCTGCAAGGGGGAGGCAGCATCGTCAACGAAGGCGGTAAACCGTACCTCGTGGTGCCGGGTAAGCCCTACTACAATGTCTCGTCCACACTCGACTTCTGGCGCAACGGGCTAATCGAAGACGACAAAGTCGGCGAGCTGACGCTCGAGCTGTTGGAGAAGTATCGCGACCGGCCGTTCTTCTTCTTTGTCCACTTCGCTTCCGTAGACCACAACGGTCACAAGTTCGGCGAGAACTCGAAGCAGTACAACGATGCGCTGATCTCCAATGACCGGTGGACGGGGCGCATCCTCGCCAAGCTGCGGAAGTTGGGCATCTACGACAAGACCATCGTGTACGTCACCGCCGACCACGGGTTCGACGAGGGACAGAAGACACACAGGAACGCACCGTACGTGACACTCGCGACCAACGACCCTCGAGGCTTGGTACCTGGTAAGCGAGTGGACGTTGCACCGACGATTCTGGATGCCTTCGGCCTCGACCTCGCGTCCTTCCATCCGCGCCTGGACGGCAAGTCGCTCATCCGAGAGAAAGGCGCGGTGGCGGAGCCTAGTCGGCCGAGAAAGAAGCCCTAGTTCGGCTCTCACCCGCAAGCAGATGAGAGCCGAACGCAAGCAGTGCGATAGCGCGCGGCTCGTCGGGCGCATCCGCTATCATACGTAGCACTCCAGCCTCGGTCTTCGATGCGCGGACCCAGAGGAACCCCTGCCCTTCCGTGCTCGACAGGCACAGCTTCCAGCCGTAGAGCGCCACATGGGGTCGCTCTGGTCCTGCGTAGCGCGTGTACGAGTAGCTGAAAGCGTAGTCGCTCCAGTCCGACGCCAGCCGCTCGGCGAAGCGCTCCCGCGTACGCTGCTCCAGAAGGTCCACGAAGCGCGACCATTCCATGGGTTCGGTGGTCCGCCGCTCGGCTATGGAGCGTGCATACGGCAGCAGCGAGATGAAGCCCGCGAGCCCAGGACCGGGCGCTTTGTTCGGGGCAAGTGTCTCACGTACGAGCGAGCGCAAAGCCTCATCGGTGCCTGCGAGCAAGGCTCCGGCTCCGACCAATGACCCGTCGCGACAGGTCGTGCCGGCGAACACAGTGCCGCCGTTAGGTCCCTCGACCCCGACGACCGCAGCGTAACCCTGCTCCTCCAGCTCACGCATCTGGGTCACCACGTTGATCTCGCCGGTCTCGACCTCGGAGACCCGCGCTCCGAACGCCTCTGCAATGCGCCAGACGCGACACGAGGTGCCGTCCGACAGCACGACCGCAGCAGGCCGCGAGTCACCGGATCGTTTGTGGACGGCGAGGGCGATGGCCGTGTTGATAGCCGCTACCGCCTGAGGCGATGGGATAGCCGTCGCGCCATCCGTCCGAAGGTAGGTTAGGTTGCCGCGATCGGCGTCGAAATCGTAAGCGAGCCCGAACAGCGCGCCCTCTGCGCGTACCTGCTCGGCGAGCGCATCCAGCACATGCCCCTTACCCGGCGGCCCGCCTGCCTCTACGTCGATCAGATGACCGGGCCGACCGATCTCTCCGTTCACCACGATCGGCTTCACACCCAGCGACTCGAACAGCTCCTCTGCGATACCACAGGCCGCACCCCCGTTCGGATCGAGAACCACCGATCCAGCAGAGGCTCGTACCCGGAACGCATCTCGGATGAACTGGAGATAATGCTGGACTGCCTCGGCCCGTTTTTCTGTGCGCTGCACTTCGACTGAGGTGCGCTTCGGGGAGAAGGAGTTCGCAGCGCGAATGAGATTGCCCATTTCGGCAGGCGAGAGGAGCGCGCCGGGAGGTGCAGGATCCACGCCGTGGGTCTCCACACCGGTCGCGTACTTCCACCCGTTGTTGTCGAGCGGGTTGTGGCTGGCTGTTACCATAACCCCACCATGAGCCTCGAACACACGAACAGCGTGTTGCCATACCGGCGTAGTGACAACACCCAGGTCGATCACCTCGACCTGCACACCGAGGTCTCTGCATGCCGCCGCGACCCCTGCCGCCTGTTCGGCTGCCAAAGCTGAGCCGGTCGGCCGAGGGTCGCGCGCGAAGACGAATCGTGCCTCGGGAGAAGGCCACGCCTGGAGACGCGAGACAGCATAGCAGTACGCATGGCGAAACGCGAACAGCTTGTCCTCGTCGAGAACGTCAGGGCCTTGTCCGACTACGGCACGGACTCCGGAATAGGACTGCAGCCAGCGGGGGTTCGCGCTCATGCGGCAAGTGTACACCAGCCCTCTGCAGCCCCGGGGAACCGCCGGGACCGCCTAGCCGATGGACAGCACCATCCGGTACCTGGCTCTATTCTCTCTCACTCTTGCGATGGCGGCGTTAGCCTCTGCCAAAGGCATCACTTCGACCTGTGCCTCGATCCCATGACGAGCTGCAAAGCTAAGCATCTCGCGCATCTCGTGCCGACTGCCTGTGTGACTGCCACTCACCTTCAGGTCGTCCACGATAAGGCTCATTGGAGCAATGCTCACCGGGCTGGGCGACGCCCCGACAAAGCACAGTGTGCCGTGGGGACGCAGCAGCTTCAGCCACTCCTGCCAGTTCAGGTCCACGTGTACCGTAGTGAGCAAGAGGTCGAGCGACTGCTTCGCCGCCTTCATGGCATTCTCGTCCGTGGACACGACGAACTCGTGCGCACCGAACCGCTTCGCCTCTTCCCGCTTGTTCGGAGAGATGGAGAATGCCGTCACATGGCAACCCATCGCGTTAGCGAACCGAAGCGCGAGGTGACCCAGTCCGCCGATGCCGATCACTCCCACGCGGTGGCCAGGACGAACATGATTGCGGAGAGGTGTGTAGACGGTGATGCCACCGCAGAGCAGCGGCGCGGCCCCTTCCGATCCCAGCGCTTCAGGGATCGCATAGGCGAACCGGCTATCCACTCGGATGCTCTGAGCGAAGCCCCCTGGACGGGCAACGCATGTTGCCACTTGCGTGGGGCAGTTGGCTTCGTCTCCTGCCACACACCACTCGCACTGCAGGCAGCTTCCGCACTGCCAACTCAAGCCCACACGAGAACCGAGGTCGGGCTCGCTGACGAGAGAACCTCGCTGCCGCACGGTCCCGACAACCTCGTGGCCGGGCACGAGCGGATACTCACTGATGCCCCAATCATCGTCGATCAAGTGGATGTCGCTATGGCAAATCCCGCAGTGAGTTATCCCTATCTCGATGTCGTACGGGCCTAGGGGCGTAGGCTCGTAGGTGTGCGGTCGCAGCTCGGACTTGGGCTCGAAGGCGGCCATACAGTGGATCATGATCGCTATGCTCCTCAGTCCTCGGGGTGTTGGCCAACTTAGCTTCGTCGTGAGCGGTCGATGTCCTTCGGTTCACGCAAGGCAATGGCCGCGCCCCGGCTCTTCGGGCCGGGGCGCGAGCCTGCGCGGCAGGAGTGTGAAATCAGTTCGGCAAGATGACCGAGTCGATCACGTGAATGATCCCGTTCTCTGCCTCGATGTCGGCGGTAACTACGTTAGCGTCGTTGACTCTCACTCCGTTCGATGTGTCTACCGAGATGCTCTGACCGTTGAGCGTTGGAATCTCCCGTGCGGTTGCCACCTCTGCCGATCCCATGCGACCGGGCACGACGTGAAACTTCAGAATTGCCTGGAGCTTCGGAATGTCCTGAAGTAGGCCTTCGACAGTGCCGGCGGGCAACTTGGCAAAAGCCTCGTCTGTCGGTGCGAAGACAGTCATCGGGCCCGAGCCGGAGAGAGCGTCGGTCAGACCGGCGTGCTGTACGGCGGTGACTAGGGTCTGGAAGGTCCCTGCGTTGGCGGCGGTTTCTACGATGTTTGGCATTCTGCGATTCCTTTCTGTACTTAGGTTTCTTCCGGGGGGCGGCCAGAACAACCGCCCCCGATGATGCGATTACTTGAACTTGGGAAGCAGCACGGTGTCAATCACGTGAATGACACCGTTCGAAGCCGAGATGTCAGTCTTGAGAACCTTGGCATTACCGACCTTGACGCCGTTCTTAGTAGCGGAGATGCTCAGAGACTGACCATTCACGGTCTTGGCGGACTTTAGCTTGACGACGTCACTGGCTTTGACCGAGCCGGCAACGACGTGGTAGGTCAACACCTGCGTCAGCTTCGCCTTGTCGTTGAGCAGAGCGTCGAGCGTGGCCTTCGGAACCTTTGCGAAGGCCTCATCCGTCGGAGCGAACACGGTGAACGGGCCGTCACCCTTCAGGGTCTCGACCAGACCGGCCTTCTGGACGGCCGCGACGAGCGTCTTGAAGTTGCCGGCAGCGATCGCGGTGTCCACGATGTCCTTCTTCGCGTCGGGCGCATAGGCAACGTTTTTCATGCCGCCTGAGGAGCAAGAGCTGTCCGCGTTTGCGGGCGGAACGAGACTGACGGTGACTGCCGCGATTGATGCGAAAACGAGAATCCCGAATTTGGTGGCTGAGTTGGTCATTGGTTTTCCTCCTGTGCTTTGGTTGATGTTGGTTGCGTGATTCGAGTCGGGGCTAGCCCATAGAGGGCGCGACGTTCCAACGGGTCTGGATGGCCTTCCACTGCAGTCCCTGATACAGGGCGCTGAGACCGACGAGGCTGTACACGATGCGGCTCAGGATGGAGCCTTCGCCGAACAGAGTGGCAACGAGGTCGAACTGCATGACGCCGACCAAGCCCCAATTGAGGCCGCCGATGACTAGTAGAATGGCTGCGATAACGTCTAGTGTCTTCATTTCTTGCGTCTCCTGTGCGCGATGTTTTTCTCGGCTGCATCGAGCGCCCGGGGTCGTGCGCCGCTGCAGCGAACTGACGAGGCGAATTATATAGCATCGCTAAAAGTTTGTCAAGGTCCTGTCTATATTTTTTCTACTTTTTTCGTCGGCCACTCTCCCAGCCTTCTGGCCGGGGTGCATTGCTGGCTTTCCCTCACCGGGCGCCATGAGCGACAAGAAGCCGGCGCCATTGCGAGGAAGATGATCGTTGACAAAATCTAGACGGCCGAGTAATATGGAGGCATGCCCGACGAACCCATGTATACGATTCGTGCGATATCGCGGGCGACGGGGCTGTCGCACCACCTGATCCGCATGTGGGAGAGGCGGTATGCCGCTGTGGATCCGGTCCGCACGGGGACCAACCGTCGTCTCTACTCCGACCAGGACCTCGAGCGCCTCGCCCTGCTGCGCGATGCCGTCGCTGCGGGACACAGCATAGGTCAAATCGCCCGTCTGCCTACCGAGACCTTGAGGGAGTTGGCCCGAACGGCCCGCTCCGTGAGCAGTCTCCCGGCCAAGGAGACACTCTCGTCGGACGCAGGCGACCTTCTCCAGCGATGCAAGGATGCTGTAGCAGATCTTGACCCGGAAGGTTTGGAACGGGGCCTTCGGCGAGCTGCCGTCGCCCTAAGCCGCCCTATTCTCGTCTCCCAGGTGATCGCCCCGCTGATGGAGTGGATTGGCGAATCGTGGGCAGAAGGGCATGTACGGGTCGGACAGGAGCACGTGGCCTCGTCGGTCGTTCGGACGTTTCTCGGTGGGTTGTTGGAGGAGAGTCGACCTGCGCCTGGCGCTCCAGTCCTAGTGACCGGCACTCCTGCCGGGCAACTGCACGAAATCGGCGCACTGTCCGCATCGCTGCTCGCAACCGCTTGGGGCTGGCGCGTGGTGTACCTGGGAGCCAGCACTCCGGCCACCGAGCTGGCCGCTACCGCCGAGCAGTCGAGAGCGCGAGCTATCGCTCTGAGCATCTCTTATCCGCCGGACGACCCTTTTACCGTGAACGAGCTGCGCGCCCTCCGAGCTTGCGTCGGCGCCGACTATCCGATTCTGGTAGGCGGAAGATGTTCTAGGAGCTATCTCGCGGCACTGCATGATGTTGGCGCGATCGCCATCTTCAGCGTGGACGACCTGCGGCGGGCGCTGGACGGCTTACTGCAGGCTGCACCTCCCGGCAGTTAGAATCTCGGACTTTGGGGGGCAACACGCGGGGGCACGAAGGGAGCCCCATTATCGCGTCGAAGTCGAGGGCGAGGTTGCAAAGTGCTTCAGCCCTTGATTGCGCTATTAGGAGTCGTCATGACTGCCCAAACCACTTCCCCACCTGGTGCGCCGACGAGCCTTCGCTGTGAGTACCTGCCCGAGCCTCTGGCGGTGGTTTCCGCCAGACCGCGCTTGTACTGGATACCGGCAGGCGAGAGTCAATCTGCATATCAGGTCCAGGTCGCTGGGAGACTGGAGGCTTTGCGGAGCGGCATAGCCGATCTGTGGGACTCGGGCAAGGTGGACTCGCCCGAGAGCATCCACATCGAGTACGGTGGCAAGCCGTTACAGTCTCGTCAGGTCTGCTGGTGGCGGGTCCGCATTTGGGACGAGGCCGGGCGGAAATCGGAATGGAGTGCCCCTGCCCGTTGGGCCATGGGTCTCCTCCAACCCGGCGATTGGAAGGGCAAGTGGGTCATCGAGCCAACGCCAGTGCCGGAGTACAGGCCAGCTCGGAACGGCTTTCACACGCAGTTGGTGGGGAACCCCGACACGACGCAGGAGGTTACCATCGCCCTAGGTCGGCCCGAGCGAGTGGATGGCGTGCGATTGTTCCCTGCGCGACCTTTCGACTGGCAGGACACACCCGGCTTTCTCTATCCGGTCAGGTTCCGCATCATCATCAGCGATGAAGAAGACTTCAAACGCTCGGACATCGTGCTGGACGAGACCGGGCAGGACATCCCGAACCCCGGCGATCAGGCCCAGACGTACCGCTTCCCGGCCGTCAACTGCCGGTACGTCAAGCTACAAGTGACGAGGCTAGCGGGCCGCGGCCCAGCGGAGTTTGCGTTCGCCCTTGCCGAGCTACAGGTGCTGAACGGCGATACCGTAGTCTCGGAGGGTGCCCAGGTCTGGTCCATCCATGCTCTGGAGGACCCGCACTGGAAGAGTGAGTTCCTGGTAGATGGGGACCTACTCTCACACGGACCACTCGGCACCGAACCCTTGCCCATACCGATGTTTCGGCGCGAGGTGAGCCTGGATGCCGCGCCAGTGCGCGCGATGGCGTACGTGTCGGCGCTCGGCATCTACGAGCTATTCGTCAATGGCAAGCGCGTGGGAGATCGGATGCTAGCGCCGGAGTGGACGGACTACAGACAGCGCGTGCAGTATCAGGCCTACGACGTCACTGACCTGCTGAGCGCGGGTGGGAACGCGATTGGCGCCGTCGTTGCAGACGGATGGTACGCGGGACGGCTCGGCTTGGCCGGGATAGTGCCGGATGGTCCTCCGAGGAGAATCTACGGACCGACACCGGCACTGTTTGTCCAGATCGAGCTCGAACTCGCGGACGGAAGGCGTGAGACGATTGCGACGGATGAGAGTTGGCGCTGTACGCGAGAAGGGCCGTGGCGCCTCGCCGACTTGTTGGACGGCGTGTCCTATGATGCTCGGCGAGAGATGCCTGGTTGGACAATTGCGGGTTTCGACGATAGTGCGTGGGGCCCGGTGGCGCTGGCACGGCCCGACGTTCGGATGTCTCCGCAGCCGAACGAGCCGATACGCGTGGCTCAAGAGGTTAGGCCGCAATCGGTCGCCCGGCTCGGTCCTTACAGCTTTCTCGTAGACTTCGGGCAGAACCTGACCGGTTGGTGCCGGATGTCAGCGAGTGCTCCTGCCGGAACCCAGGTGACGCTGCGCCATGGTGAAATGAGGGATGAGAACGGCGGCCTGTACACCACGAACCTGCGGACTGCAGCCCAACAAGATGTGTATATCTTCCGCGGCGGCGGACGAGAGGTGTTTGAACCAAGGTTCACCTATCACGGCTTCCGGTACGTCGAAGTGGCGGGCTTGGCAGAGGCTCCCGAGATCACGGCGTGCGTGGTCCACTCCAACCCTATGGAGACGCTGGAGTTCTCGTGCTCGGACCCGCAGCTGAACCGCCTGATGCAGAACGTGCTTTGGACGCAGCGCAGCAACATGCATAGCGTGCCCACCGACTGTCCACAACGGGACGAGCGGCTCGGCTGGATGGGGGATATTCTGGCGTTCGCCGAAACGGCCATGTTCAACATGGACATGGCAGCGTTCTTCACCAAGTGGCTGAGAGACGTGCGCGAGGCCCAGGCCCGAGACGGACGGTTCGGAGACGTCTCGCCCCACCCGTACGATCCGAATCACCGCTTCTCTGGAGCTCCGGCGTGGGCGGATGCCGGGGTGTTCGTACCGTGGAGTGCCTACGTTCGTTATGGCGACAAGCGGCTACTCGCCGAGCAATACGATGCCGCGAAGAAGTGGGTGGAGTTCGTGCACTCCAATAATCCGGACGGCATCTGGCGGAACTTGCGCGGTAACGACTACGGTGACTGGCTGAACTCTGACACGCTTGTGCTGCCGGACATGCCGAAGGTGACAGGCGAGATGCCGAAGGAGGCCTTCGCCACCGCGTTCCTCGCACAGAGCACACGCCTGCTCGGCAAGATGGCGGGGGTTCTCGGGAAGCCCGACGAGGAGAAACGGTACGAAGCGGCCTGGCGCAAAGTGCAGGAAGCCTTCGTGCAGCAGTACGTGCAGCCGGACGGAAAGATCCTCGGTGACACACAGGCCGGATACGCAATCGCCCTCGAGTTCGACCTGTTGCCCGAGGAGCTGCGGCCCAAAGCCGTGGAGCACCTGCTGGCGGCTATCGAGGCATACGGCGGACACCTCTCCACCGGCTTCCACGCGACGCGCTGTCTGATGAGGCAACTGGTGGCGCGGGGGTATACCGATGTGGCGTACAAGCTGCTGAACAACCGCACGCCACCCTCTTGGCGCTACCCCATCGAGCAAGGCGCAACCACCATCTGGGAGCGTTGGGATGGGTATGTTGCCGGCCGCGGTTTTCAGAACCCTGGCATGAACTCCTTCAACCACTATGCCTTCGGGTGCATTGGCGAGTGGCTGGTCGAGGCAGTGGCGGGCATCCGAGTTATAGAGGACGGCGACGCGATGAGGCGGTTCGAGATTCGGCCGGTACCGGGAGGCTCGCTCACGACGGCGACGGCGGAATACCGATCGATCCGCGGGCCGATTCGAGTGAGATGGAGCTTGGTTGACGGCCAGTTCGAGATGCGGGTGACCGTGCCGGCGGGGTGCGAAGCGACGGTGTACGTGCCGACGAGTGACCCCGCGAGCGCGCGCATTTCGGGCAGGCCCTTCAGCGAGGCGCCGGGTGTGAAGGCTCTCGATCCCATCGCCGGTGCCGCGGTGTGCAGGGTTCGGGCCGGGGAGTACAGCTTCACGGCAGCGAAGTGAGCTCAGAACATCTGCCTCTATCCGCCCGGAGGCTCGGTGCTGGCGGGTCGTACTCCTGCTGCCTGGTCCCTACTTCCCCTGGCCCGGGCCACCCTGCTGGTCAGGAGGTCGGTACCCGCCGACCGAGGGGCGATTCGGTTGGCCGGGGACTCCGCCTTGCGGTCGGGGAGGGCCGGAGGGCTGACCCGATTGCGGAGGCTGCGGCCCAGGCTGATCGCCGAAACTCTGAATCAGCCGCATGAACTCGCCGGGGTCCTTCGACTTCGCATACCCATCATCCTGAGTGACGAGACCCGCCCGAACCAGTTTGGCAATGCTCTGGTCGAGCGTCTGCATTCCCTGGCGTGCGCCGGTCTGGATGATGGAGCCGATCTGGAAGCTCTTGTTCTCGCGTATCAGGTTGCGCACGGCAGGAGTGGCAACCAGGGTCTCGAATGCGGCGATCCTTCCCTTGCCGTCGGCCCGCTTGATCAGCGTCTGCGAGATGACCCCCACCAGGTTGACCGAGAGCTGCATCCGGACCTGCTGCTGTTGGTGCATCGGGAACACGTCAATCACGCGGTCCACGGTCTGCACGGCGTCCACCGTATGCAAAGTACCGAACACGAGGTGTCCTGTCTCCGCAGCGGTGATGGCGAGGTGGATGGTTTCCAGGTCTCTCATCTCACCCACGAGGATCACGTCCGGGTCTTGACGGAGCACGAACTTCAGGGCGTTTGCGAAGGACTTCGTGTCGTGCCCCACTTCGCGCTGGTTAATGTGCGAGCGCGCATCCTCGTGGACGAACTCTATGGGGTCCTCGACGGTAACGATGTGCTGTGCCTGCGTGTGGTTGATCAGGTGGATCATGGCCGCCTGCGTCGTGGACTTCCCCGACCCTGCAGGCCCGGTCACCAACACGAAGCCACGAGGACGAGTGGCAAAGTACTCGCACACCTTGGGAGCTTGCAATTCCTCCAGCGTCTGGATGCGCAGCGGGATGACGCGAAACGCGGCCTGAATGCGGTTGCGCTGCTGATAGATGTTGCCTCGGAATCGGGCGAGCCCTGGAATCTCGTGCGCGAAGTCCAGCTCCAGATCGTGCTCGAACTGCAGCCACTGATGCTCCGTCAGGATATCCCGGATCATGGCGGTGTGCTCTTCCGAGGTGAAGGTCTTCTCGCCGACCGGGTACAGGTCGCCATAGATACGCACATAGGGAGTGGAGTCGGCCTTCAGATGCAGGTCGGAGGCGTCGTGCTCGACCGTGTATCGCAATAGGTCGTCAATTGACTGCACCGGGGGGCTCCTTTACTAGTCCGAGCGTACTTGCCCGCTTGATGAATTCCTGCGGGAATGAGGACTTCGATAGTGCAACCTCGTAATCCACCAGTCCTTCCTTGACCAGCTTCAGCAGCGCGCCGTCCAACGTCTGCATGCCGTGCTCGGAACCGGTCTGAATGTCGAGGTAAAGCTGTGGGGTTTTGCCGTCTCGGATCAGCGAGCGGATCGCCTGGGTCGCCACCATCACCTCGAAGGCAGCGACGCGCCCTGCGATGTCCCTTCGAGGGAGAAGAGCCTGTGAGAGGATTGCCTGAATGGTCACCGCGAGCTGCGTTCGGATCTGCTCCTGCTGCTCGGGGTTGAACACGTCCACGATTCGGTCAATCGTCTGCGCTGCGTCTACGGTGTGCAGGGTGGAGAAAACGAGGTGCCCGGTCTCCGCAGCGGTGATTGCCAGCGAGATGGTTTCCAGGTCGCGCATCTCGCCGAGCAAGATGACGTCCGGGTTCTGGCGCATCACGTGCCGCAGCGCATCCGGGAAGGAGTGGGTATCCACGTGGGCCTCGCGCTGGTTGATGATGCTCATCTTGTCTTCGTGCCAATACTCGATGGGGTCCTCGATGGTCATCACGTGACAGCGCCGGTTCGTGTTGATGTAGTCAATGATCGCGGCCAGCGATGTGGATTTGCCGCATCCGGTCGGGCCCGTAACCAACACCAGCCCTCGCGGCAACAACGCAATCTTCTTGGTCACTTCCGGAAGCAGCAGCTCGTCGATCGTGCGGATCTTGAACGGGATCACTCGGAATACGGCTCCTGGCTTCCCGCGCTGCCAGAACATATTGACGCGGAAGCGGGCAACCCCTTTGACCTCGTACGAGAGGTCCAACTCGCGATACTCTTCGTATCGCCGCTGACGCTCGTCGTTCAGGATACTGTACAAGAACTCCTGGGTCTCTGTGTCAGACAGCGCAGGATAGTCCGTGTCCGTGAGCTGGCCATGGATGCGCATCACGGGGCGCTTCCCGGCCTTGATGTGCAAGTCGCTCGCGTCCCGTGCCACCAGGTCGCGCAGCATGTCGTCTATGTGAACCGGCAAGGTGATAATACCTCCGCCTCGTGGTTCACCGTCGGCACGAAGCTTCCTTCAGGCCAAGACTCTATGCAGCAGGTCGAGAGGCTTCGTCCGGCCTCACCTGGCCGATGGGGATGACGACGGCACTGTCGTGAACGGTCAGCAGTTCGTCGTAGAGGTCCTCGATGACTGCGGTTTGCTTCGTCAGATCGTGCTCGCGCTCGATGAAGGCGCGACCGGCCTGTGCCATTGTCTCCCAATCTCGCGATCGCTCCATCAGGGTCAACATGGCTTCTGCAAGCGCTGATCCGTCGCGTTCGTCTACCAGAATGCCGCTGACCCCGTCCTCCACGAGTTCCGGGATGCCCGAATGCCTGGTAGCGATGACCGGCAAGCCTCGGGCCATCGCCTCCATCAGCGTAGCCGGAATACCCTCCCGGTCGCCGTCAGGCGCAGTGACACTGGGCTGGGCGTAGATGTGAGCAGTGTCTAGCACCCTCATGACCTCGTCAGGACGCAGGGCACCGGTTAGCACGACCTTGCCCCACAGGCGGTTGCGTTCAATGCAGTACTCGATCTTCGAGCGCATCGGGCCGTCCCCCACAATTACTAGCTCTGCATCCTGGCGCTCGGCTGCGACCTTGCCGAACGCCTCGATGAGATAGGGGATGCCTTTCTTCGGTCGCAGTCCAGCTACACAGGCAATCCGGATGCGCAGAGGATTAGGCGTCGGGGGGCGAAACTCCCTCCCGGTAAGGTCAATTCCCACGCGGACGGTTCTGACCTTGTCCGGCGGACAGCCTAGCGAGATGATCGCTCGGCGCATGTGCTCCGACACGGCGGTAATCATCGCGACTCTCGAGAACAGCCGCCGGAGCATCCGGCTTCCGAGTCCGCCCAGGAGCTTGGGGAAGCGATACACATCGTGGCCGTGGCAAGAGACAAGCATCGGGACGTCGGCTGTCTCGGCTGCACGTGAATAGAAGATGCCATCGGTGGCGAAGTGTGCATGGACCAGGCGAACGTCGCGACAAAGGAACTCCAGGCAGTGCCAATCTCGGACAGCCGGCGACATCAGTCGGCCCTTGGTAAGCCACTCGATCAGACCTCGGGATGCTCTCGACGGCGGGGTGAGTACGGGATACGGGTAGTCGGCCCGCAAGCGTCTCTGCTGGGCGAACACGATGGCCGCATGTCGGCGCAGCGCTCGCACGTGCCTGTCTATCGCAGTCTCGGTCTCAGAAAGCCAGAATCGCTTGCACTGGGCGACGCAACCTTTCATCCTTGCCCCCTCCCCTGCGGTCGCACCCCGATAGGCTCTCGGGGCGGATATCCCTTAGGATTATCGGCGGCGCGCCGAGAGAAGGCGTGCTATACTCCGCTCCGTGCTTACGCTTGAGCGACCCGCCCCGAGCATCGAGTTCATCGCGGGACCGGAGGCACTTGCCTCGCTTCGAGAGGAGTGGTGCGACCTGCAAGACAGGGGGGGCGTCCGCACCTTTTTCCAGACATGGGAATGGAACTCGACGTGGTGGCGCCACTTCGGGTCGGGAACGCCATTGGTTTTGCGGGTCATGGATGGTCACTCGACCATTGGCATCGCGCCGGGATTCGTTGGTCGTTCGCCGGGCCGACCGTTCCGCTGGATCGGTTCCGGGAACTCGGACTACTTGGGAGTCATAGCCCTACCCGGCCACTTGGATGTAGTCGCCAATCTCGTAGCGCGAGAACTCGAAGGAGCTTCGGCGGCCTACTTGGACCTGCGCCAGATTCCCGACGGGAGTCCAATCCATGTGCGCTATGCCGAGCACTGTACGCCCGACGCCCGAGCCGTGCAACTACGACTGCCGCGCAGCTGGGACGAGTACAGCCGCATGTTGTCGGCCAAAATGCGCTCGAACCTGAAACGTGGGCATCGTGATCTCGCTTCCTTGGGTGGACGGATCAGGCTACTGGATCGTGGCGAAGTCGAGGAAGGAATGAATGCGTTGTTCGCTCTCCATTCCAGCCGGTGGCGCAGACGTGGCCTACCCGGGTCCTTTGCCAGCCGGGCAGCACGCGCATTTCATCTGGACTGGGCCCGGCAGGCCGCTGATCGCGGCTGGCTCAAGCTGTACGCACTCGAAGTGTCGGGTCGCAAGGTCGCCATGCTCTACGGAGTGCAGTACGGCAGCACCTTCGCGTATTACCAGGCAGGGTTCGATCCCGCGTACAGCCGGCTAAGCCCTGGTGCCCTGCTGGTCGGCCGAGCGATTCGCGACGCGATCGACGACGGCTGCGACTGGTTCGACTTCCTCCGAGGGGAGGAGAAGTACAAGAGCAGGTGGAAAGCTGAGCACACCGAGATGCATTGGCGGCTGCTAATGCCACTCCGAGGTTGGCTCGGCCAGGCGGAGTGTGAACTGCAGCGGCGGCTGCACGTGGTGGAGAGTCGTCTGAAAGCGCGTTTCGAAGGGGGAAGCCTTTTTGCGAAGCCTGAGTAGTCCACGAGGATGTCGGGGGGCGGTGCGTCTGGCGAAGCTGGCCGCACTTGGCCTGCTTGCCGTGGTCGGCGTCACATCGAGTTGCAAGAGTACCGCGCTGATGTCCAAGAGCGAGGAGATTCGCATCGGACAGCAGGCTTCGCAGGAAGTCGAGAAGGAGTACAAGCTCTCGCCAAACCCTGCGGATCAGGCTTTGGTGCAGGAGATTGGGCAGCGCGTTCTCGCGAGCAACAAGGTGGAGGAGTACCCTTACACCTTCAAGGTGCTCGACTCCAAGGAAGTCAACGCCTTTTCCCTGCCTGGCGGACCCGTGTATCTGTTCAAGGGATTGCTCGACCTGTCGGAGGGCGACGTGGACGAGGTCGCCTCCGTTGTCGCACACGAGATTGCCCACATCCACGCACGACACATCGCTAAGATGTACACCCAGGGGTTCTGGCTAGACCTCATCATCGGACTCGGCACCAAGGGCACGACGCAGGACGTAGCGCAGATCGGCGCCTTACTGGGGCAGCTTCACTTCAGCCGTGAGGATGAGTACGAGGCTGACCGTTTGGCAATTCGGTTCCTCCACAACGCAGGTTACGACCCCAACGGACTGACGCGGTTCTTTACCAAATTGGAGCGCAAAGAGAAGGGCGGCACCTCAGATCTGGACAAGATGCTCCGGACCCACCCTCTGACCAAAGACCGGATCAGGAAGGCAAACGAGGAAATCGCGAAGCAACAGGGAGCCGACCCGAAGAAATGAGGGTCGCTTGCATCGTCCCGGCGTTCAACGAGGCCGGTCGTATCTGCCAGGTTTTGGAAGCCGTTGCGGCGTGTCCGTTGGTGTCCGAGATCATCGTGGTGGACGACGGTTCGTCGGACGGAACCGCGGGGGCCGCAATGCGCCACCCGGACGTCCGCGTCTACCGCCTCCCTCACAACGTGGGGAAGGGCGCAGCGATGCGGGCCGGCGCGACAGTCACCTCGGCGGACGTCCTGCTCTTCTTGGATGCGGACCTTCTGAACCTGCAGCCCTGCCACGTTAGCGTGTTGCTCGAGCCGGTGCTGAGTGGCGAGGCAGCCATGTCTATCGGTCGCTTCTGCGGCGGGCGTTTTCTGACGGACCTCGCACAGCGCGTCTCTCCGAACATCAGCGGCCAACGAGCGATTCGTCGTAGCCTATTCCTCGAAGTTCCGAGACTCGACTGCTCGCGGATGGACGTCGAAGTGCGCATCAACCGCTATGCCAGGCGCAGACGGTGGCCCGTCCGACGTGTTCCCTTGCACGGCGTCACGCACCCGATGAAGGAAGAGAAGTTGGGACTCCTCCGGGGTGCGATAGAACGCGCTCGCATGTACCGCGACATTCTTCTCACGGTGCTCCTCGACCGGAACGGATTCAGATCCGATCCTCAGTCCGACTTCGCAGCGGCCAATCTCGTGCGTCACGAACCGGGGGGTGTGGAGAGCGGGTCGGGCACGAAACTGCCAACCCCCTAAGCCTGTCGCGGGCAATCTCACTGGCAGAACGATCTTAGGACCAATGCGTTCGTAGATCGCGCTAACGGGCGAATACTTAGCATAGATAAATGTCTGAAGTTTGAACTCATGGTGCCGAATCTTGAGCAATTTGCCTAGATTTGCCAAAAAGCTATCCGAAAGTGCCTTGACAGATGCCCGGACCCTGTGATACCATGCACCCGTAAACCCGGTCTCCACCCCACCATATCACCCCTGTGGGAGAAGCGGCCCTCCCCCGCACCGCTTCTCCCCACCCTTTTTGGGCAGGGGCTTTTTCACTCAGAACCGGGCAGGATTCATGTCGGCATGCGCAGAATCCTGACGAGGTTCGCATGCTTTGGCCCGACAGGCGGCTTGTCTCCGAAGCAGCGAAGTACTACTCTACTGGTGTAGGAGGACAACGATGCGTGTTGGCAGAACGGCACTGGCTGCGCTGGCGACTGTGGGAATCGGTAGCGCGCTGCCGTGGTTCGGACTGGCAAACTTCACGAAGAAGGGCGAGCAAGACCAAGCTAGCGACTGCGTTTCCTGCCATCTGAAGGTGACCCCCCAGATTGTGGCGGAATGGAAGCTGAGCAAGCACAGTCAGAACGACATAGATTGCTCGGTGTGCCACGGCAACGAACACAAGTCCGCAGACGACGTGGCGAAGGTAAAGATTCCGACGCCGAACACCTGCAACGACTGCCATGAGGAGCAGGTCGAGCAGTTCAAGAGCGGCAAGCACGCGAAGGCTTGGGTTGCAATGAAGGCAATGCCGACAATCCACTATCAGCCGATGGCGCTGACCATCGGAATGGCTGGATGTGGCGGCTGCCACAAGATCGGCCTCAAGTCGGAGGAGGAGATCAAGCAGATCAAAGGCGGCCCCAACACCTTCGGCGTGGCCTCGTGCGACTCGTGTCACACCCGTCACGCCTTCTCGCTGGCGGAGGCGCGGCAGCCTCAAGCCTGCCAAACCTGCCATATGGGCTTCGACCATCCACACTGGGAGATGTACTCCTCTTCGAAGCATGGCGTGCGGGCGTTGTTGAAGCAGAACGGAGTCTTGCCGGAGGGCACGGCGGCTCCGACGTGCCAGACGTGCCACATGCAGGACGGGCATCACGGCGTGCGCACCGCTTGGGGCTTTCTTGCGGTTAGGCTGCCCATGCCCGAGGACAAGCAGTGGGCTGCAGACAGGGTGACGATACTCCAAGGACTCGGCGTGCTGGACCCCGACGGCAAACCGACGGCGAGGCTGGAAGCCGTGAAGGCCGCAGACATTGCCCGCTTGACCCAAGAGGACTGGCAGAGAGAGCGGGACAAGATGCTCAAGACATGCAACCAGTGCCACTCGGCGAACTTCGCTGGTCACGCGCTGGCAAAGGGTGATGAGATGATCAAGGAAGCGGACCACCTGATGGCAGAGGCTATCCGCATCGTCGCGGGGCTCTATGCGGACGGAACCCTGCAGAAGCCCGAAGGCTACGGAGCAGCTTTCCCGGACCTACTGACTTTCCACGATGCACCGACGAAGATCGAGCAGAAGCTGTTCGTCATGTTCCTCGAGCATCGGATGCGTACTTTCCAGGGCACGTTTCACGCCAACCCGGACTACGCGTTGTGGTACGGGTGGAGCGAAATGCAGCGTGACCTAACGGAGATCAAGACTCTGGCCGAGGAGATGCGTAGGGCGAAGAAGCAGGCGAACTAGGCGCGGATAAGGGTTGCTTTCCAACTGGGTGCTGCTCGGCACTGCCCTGTGGTGCCGAGCAGCATCACGTGTTTGTCAGTTATCACCTGAGGCTACTGTGGGCGTGGCGAAGCCTCACAGCCAACTGGCGCCGCTGCCCTAGTGTGGGACCTTCTCGTACGCGGCAGTATCGTGCCGTGTGGCCGACGTAGCCCTAGGCTTACCTTGCCTTTGGCAACTGCGGCTAGCTACAATGCCGAGGCCACGCAGGCCGGTGGAAGAGTGCCACGCGATCCCTCCATTCGAAAGGTGTTAGTGATCGGCTCCGGTCCGATCGTCATTGGGCAGGCCGCCGAGTTCGATTACGCAGGCAGCCAAGCCTGCCGCTCGCTTCGTGAAGAGGGCGTGTCGGTCGTGCTGGTCAACTCCAACCCCGCGACCATCATGACCGACGTCGAGATGGCGGATCGGGTCTACATCGAACCGCTCACCCCGGAGTTTCTGGAAAGGATCATCGCCAAGGAACGACCGGACTCTCTGCTCCCGTCGCTCGGTGGGCAGACGGGCCTCAACCTCGCGGCGCAACTTGCCGACACCGGCATTACCGAACGGTACGGCGTTCGACTTCTCGGCACCCCCCTCGACGCAATCCATCGGGCGGAGGACAGGGAGCTATTCCGTGAGACCATGCGGCAGATCAATGAGCCGGTACCCGAGAGCTGGATCGTGGAGAGCGTGGACGAGCTCAGGAAGCTTTCCCAGTTCGCGCCGTATCCCTGCATCATTCGGCCTGCGTACACGCTCGGTGGAACAGGCGGAGGAGTTGCAGAGACTCCAGAGGAACTGCTGGAGATCGGAGCGCGGGGCCTCACCCTCTCGATGCGCAACCAGATCCTGGTGGAGCGCAGCCTTCTCGGCTGGAAAGAGCTGGAGTACGAAGTGATGCGCGATGGGGCGGACAACTGCCTCACCGTTTGCAACATGGAGAACCTGGACCCGATGGGGGTGCACACGGGGGACAGCGTCGTCGTCGCCCCTAGCCAGACACTCTCCGACGTCGAATATCAGCTTTTACGTAGCGCCGCGCTCCGCATCATTCGCGCCCTCGGCATAGAGGGCGGCTGCAACGTACAGTTCGCAGTCAGCCCGAGCGGCTTCGATTACTACGTGATCGAGGTCAATCCGCGCGTGTCTCGCTCATCGGCGTTGGCGAGCAAGGCAACGGGTTATCCGATTGCACGTGTCTCCGCCAAGATAGCCGTGGGGCTTCGTCTCGACGAGATACCGAATGCCGTTACCCAGAGGACCAAGGCGTTCTTCGAGCCGGCACTCGACTACTGTGTGGTGAAGATACCGCGATGGCCGTTCGACAAGTTCGGGCATGGCGACCGTCGGCTGGGCACGCAGATGAAGGCTACGGGCGAAGTGATGGCCATCGGTCGCACCTTCGAGGCCGCGCTGATGAAAGCCTTTCGCAGCCTGGAGTTGGGCACGGACGGGCTGAGCTACCCCGTCATGCAGCAGCTCCCTGACGACAAACTGCGCGATGCCGCAAGGGTCCCGACCGACGAGAGACTTTGGGCAGTACTCGAATACCTGCGCCGCAGCAACGAGGTGGAGGACCTGGCTGCACTGACCGGCATTGACCGGTGGTTCCTGAGTAAGCTGCGCAACCTGGTCGAGGCCGAACGAGAACTCTTTGGCAGCGGAAAAGCCGTGCTAAGCGACCCGGTAAAGCTCCGCCGGATCAAGCGCTTGGGATTCTCCGATCGGACGATTGGTGTCGCGACAGGGCGCACGGAGTCGGAGGCGCGCGCGGCGAGGCTCGAGCTGGGAGTGACCCCGGCATTCAAGATGGTGGACACGTGCGCCGCGGAGTTCGAGGCGGCAACCCCTTACTACTACGCCTCGTACTGGGGTGAGAACGACGATACGCCGCCGCGCGACGGCTCCGGTGTGCTCGTGCTGGGGTCCGGCCCCATACGCATCGGGCAAGGCGTGGAGTTCGACTACTGTAGCGTGCACGCAGTGAAGGCCCTGCGAGAGATGGGGCGCCGGGCGGTCATTATCAACAGCAATCCGGAGACGGTCAGCACGGACTTCGACATCTCGGATGCCCTCTACTTCGACCCGGTCACACTCGAGGATGTGCTGAACCTGGTGGACCACGAGAAGCCGGAGGGGGTGATCGTACAGTTCGGCGGCCAGACCGCCGTCAACCTGGCAAGACCCTTGGCGGAGGCGGGAGTGCGTATTCTCGGTACACCTGCCGATGTGATGGACGCGACCGAGGATCGTGACCAGTTCGAGCGGCTTCTGTCTCGGCTGGACCTGCCAAAACCACCTGGCAAAGGCGTCTCGACGGTGGAAGATGCGATGGCGGTGGCCAAAGAGATCGGCTATCCGGTGCTAGTCCGTCCGTCATTCGTGCTCGGCGGTCGAGCGATGACGGTAGTGTATGACGAGGCCGAGATGGAGGCGGTATGGATGAACGCGGCTGCAGCTTCGTCCGACGCGCCGGTGCTGGTGGATAAGTTCATCCAGGGTCGCGAAGCGGAAGTCGATCTCGTGTGCGATGGGGAGCGCGTGATCCTGTCGGGCATCATGGAACATATCGAGGCTGCAGGCATTCACTCGGGCGATAGCATGGCATCTTTCCCGCCCATCTCGCTGTCTCCTGGTGTTCAGGAGCGGATTAGAGACAGCGCGGCGCGCATCGCCCTGGAACTGGGCGTGCGAGGGATGCTCAATATCCAGTTCCTGATCGCCGACGATGTGCCGTTCGTACTGGAGGTGAACCCTCGGGCGAGTCGAACGGTGCCCTACATCAGCAAGGTGACGGGGGTGCCGCTCGTTCGGCTGGCCGTCCAAGTGATGCTTGGCGAGAAGCTGCCCGAGGCTCCGGAGATGCCCACGCAGATCTTCGCGGTGAAGGCGCCCGTTTTCAGCTTCCAGAAACTTACGAAAGTGGAGCCGATGCTGGGGCCGGAAATGAAGTCCACCGGCGAGATCATGGGCGTAGACGATGACTACCCTTCTGCGTTGGCCAAAGCAATCGAGGCCGCAGGGCTGT
Source organism: Fimbriimonadia bacterium (assembly GCA_039961735.1). Lineage (NCBI taxonomy): Bacteria > Bacillati > Armatimonadota > Fimbriimonadia > Fimbriimonadia bacterium. The sequence continues at coordinate 99,952 of JABRVX010000009.1, read as the reverse complement.
ACCCGAGGCGAGAAGGGCTGGCTCTCTTGACGGTGGCCGATCGGGACAAGCCTCGAGCCATCGAGATCGCTCGGAGGTTGGCTGCCGAGGGCTTCGAGCTGGCTGCCACGCAAGGCACGTTCGCAGCCCTGCGTGATGCGGGGCTCGTAGCCGAGCGTGTCATGCGAATGGGGGAGGATTCACCGGACGTCATGGATCTGGTTCGGAGCGGACGAGTCGCGCTCTTGATCAACACTGCATCGCCGGACCGGGTCGTGGAGAAGCAGGCACGGCTGTTGCGCAGAGCGTCAGTGGAGCATGGAGTCCCGTGTCTGACGTCGCTGGACACTGCAGAGGCGCTAGTGCAAACGCTCGAGGCGAAGCGCAGACCCACACGAGTGAGCTGTCGGGCTCTGACCGACTATGTTGCTGCAGGAGGACAGAGGAGTGTCTGAGGATGGATTTCGATGGCAGGCTTGTTGGATATGGTCGGATCACGAAGAGCCACAGTGGAACCAGTGGCTCTGCTTTCGTAAGAGTTTCGACCTGCAGAATCCCGCTTCCGATGCGAAGCTGAGGATCACGGCAGACTCGCGATATCGTGTATGGCTGAATGGGAAGCTTTTGGGCCAGGGGCCTGTTAGGGCTTGGCCTGACGACTACCGTTACGACATCTACGACGTGGGCCACCTTCTTCACACCGGCCGAAACGCGATCTCCGTGTTAGTGCACGAATTCGGTGTGGGGAACTTCCAGTACATCCCCAGTCGGGGGGGATTGTTGGCGCAGATTGATGGCCCGGACGGTACGATTTTGGCCTCTGACCAGACGTGGCGCGTTCGGGAGTTTGCGGCGTATTCTCGTGAGACGCTGAGGATTAGCTGCCAACAGGGGTGGGCCGAAGCGTATGATGCCGCTCTTGCGACCGACAGCTGGACCAGTGCCGAGTTCGATCACTCTTTCTGGGACCGTGCCACGCTCATCGGCCCCGTGGGGGCCCCTCCCTGGAGCCGAATCTCGCCGAGGGACGTGCCCTTCCTGACCGAGGAACCACTAACACCCATCGCAGTACGTGAGGCCCGGATTGTGCGTGCTCCTCGCACGGTATGGTCGGTTTCGTTGCGTCGAAACCTACTTCCCGGCTATCGCGCCTCAAATCTCCGTGAGATGTCGGGCCTGCTGGTGACGGTGGCCGAGTCGACAACCGGACAGCCCATCGAGATGGAGATGCGCGGGGTCGGCTCGGAGCCAGGCGCACTTACTGTGAATGGGGAGCAAGTGAAACAGGTACCGTCGCGACTGCCTGCCTGGGCTGGTTCGCGCAGGTACCGAGCTTCGCTTGCTCAAGGGCCGAACCTGTTCATCTGGAATTTGTCGGGGGAGCATCACGAGTGGCGTATGCAAACAGTGCTGGAAGCAGGCCGTTCGATGGGTGTTCGCGCACCGAACGTACCCGGTGCCGAGTTCGTTACGATTGCCCTGTCGAAAACGGACCTCAGATACGACAAACTCTTGCGATGTAGGGACGTCGAGGACTTCAACGCCCTTGCTGCACCCATGACTCAAGCGGTGACAGCACTCGATGTACATCACAACTGCGTGACTGCGGACGTTGCCTATGCCGAAGAAGTGCGAGCACTTGACCGCATGGTTTACGAGGGGTTGGTAAGGGGTTCCGGAACTACCATCGAGCCATCCGGTGGCGGGGACACCGAGATCGTTCTGGAGTTCGAGAAGCTAACCATCGGCTACTGGGAGATCGACGTCGAGGCAGAAGAGGGTACGACTATTGACATCCTCGGCTTCGAGGCATATCAAGAGGGCGTGCGCGATCTGCCCTGGGACATGGAGAACACTCTGCGGTACCGCTGCCGGGGAGGCAGGCAGACCTTCCGCTCGTTCGTGCGTCGTGGGGCGAGGTACCTGATCGTCACGGTGAGAAATCACTCCCTGCCGGTGAAGCTGCACGCCGTGCGCATCATTCAGGCCACCTATCCCACTGAGCCCGTCGGCGCGTTCCACTGCAGCGACGACACACTCAATCGGGTGTGGGAGATGTGCGCACACACCACGCGCATGTGCATGGAGGACACATTCACGGACTGCCCTACCTACGAGCAGACTTTCTGGGTGGGTGACAGCCGACCAGAGGCACTCGCAGCCTACTACTGCTTCGGCGCGTACGACCTGAGCGCGCGCTGCCTGCGCCTGGCGGCCCGCTCTCTCAAACGCTCCAAGCTCGTAGAGTCGCAGTGCCCGAGCGCATGGCAGAACATCATCCCTAACTGGTCCTTCTTGTGGGCGCTGGCATGCGAAGACTACTACATGCACACCGGGGATCGCGGACTCATCCAAGAGCTATTGCCTGCCCTCGTCAAACAAGCGCAGAACGCCAAGGCCATGCTAAACGCAGAAGGACTGTTCGCCATCAAAGCGTGGAATCTGACCGACTGGGCACCGATGGACCAGCCGAACGAGGGAGTGGTCACGCCCCAAAACCTGTTGCTGGCCGGATCGTGGCGGAGCCTGTCGCGGCTACTACGATCCTTCGGTAACGAGACTGAGGCGTCACAATGGGACGGTGCCGCCGACGTCCTCATCGACGCCATTATCTCCAACCTATGGTCGGAGGAGAAGCGTGCCTACGTGGACTGCCTGAAGGCGGACGGCTCCCTGAGCAACGTGGTGAGTCAGCAGACCCAGATTCTCGCGTTGCGCTACCGCGCGGCACGCAAGGACCGCGCCATCCTATTGCACGATGCACTCACGAATCCGCCGCCAGGCATGGTGCGTGTCGGTACGCCGTTCTTCGCCTTCTTCTGGTTGGAGATGCTGGCGGAGATGGGCTGGACAGAGGACATGCTGAACGTAATTCGCGACAAGTGGGGTTTCATGCTGGATTGCGGCGCTACGACCTGCTGGGAGGTGTTCCCATCGTTCTATGAAAGCGGCAGGTGGACCCGCAGCCACTGCCACGCATGGGGTGCGGGGCCGGCGTACTTCCTCGGCACTCACGTCCTCGGAGTGCGGCCACTGGAGCCAGGCTTTGCGCGGGTGTCCATCGCTCCATCGGTACGGGGGCTCTCGTGGGCCGAAGGGCGCGTGCCCACCCCCCACGGGCCCATTGGGGTTCGGTGGAGCCTGACGGAAGACGGCATGGAGTTGGAGGCGGAGTTGCCCGAAGGAGTAGTCGGCGTAGTGGAGGCGCCACTGGGATACCTGCTGAGCAGCAAGCCTGCCGAGCTGAAAGCGGGCAGGCACTCCCTCCGACTGCCGCGAGCCGAGCCTTAGGGGACCGGTACGCGCATGGCCCTGGGTATACTGCTCCCGCTCCATGTTCGAATCGCTTACCCAGAAGCTAGGTGGCATCTTCGGCCGGTTGCGCGGTCGGGGTCGTCTCACGGAGAAGGACGTAACGGACGCCCTCCGTGAGGTGCGCGTTGCGCTGCTCGAAGCGGACGTCAACTACAAAGTCGTCAAGGACTTCGTGCAGGCCGTCCGCGAGAAGGCGGTGGGGGAGCGGGTGTGGGAATCGCTCCAGCCCGACCAGCAGGTGGTGAAGATCGTTCGCGACCACTTAGTGGAACTGCTTGGTGGTGAGCCAGTCGAGGTCAACTGGAACCCGGATGGGCCTACAGTCTTCCTTCTGTGCGGGCTGCAGGGCTCGGGCAAGACTACGACGGCGGCCAAGATGGCGCGGTGGCTTCAGAGTCTCGGTAAGACGGTGATGCTCGCGGCGTGCGATCTCCAACGTCCCGCCGCTGTGAAGCAGCTTCAGGTTCTGGGAGAGCAGGTTGGGGCGCCGGTGTTCGTGGCCGAGGGCAGAGCGGACCCGGTTCTCGTGGCGAAAAACGCCTTGGCGGCTTGCTTGGAGGCCTCCACCGCACGCGACGGAGGCATGTCCGCGCTGATTCTGGATACCGCCGGGCGACTGCAGATCGACGACGATCTGATGGCCGAGGTCGCGGAGGTGAAGCGGGCGACCTGCGCGCACGAAACGCTGCTGGTGGTGGATGGCAGCGCGGGCCAGGAGTCGGTGAACGTGGCGCAGACGTTCCACGAGCGGTTGGGACTGGACGGCGTGATCCTGACGAAGATGGACGGAGACGCGCGTGGGGGGGCTGCGCTGAGCATCCGGGCCGTGTGCGGCAAGCCTATCCGCTTCGTGGGCACGGGCGAGAAGACGGACGCACTGGAGCCCTTCTACCCGGACCGGGCGGCGAGCCGCATTCTGGGTATGGGTGACGTGTTATCGCTCATCGAGAAGGCGGAGCAGGCCATTTCCCAGGAGCAGGCGATGCAGCTCGAGGCCAAGCTTCGCACGAGTCAGCTCACCTTTGAAGACCTGCTGGACCAGCTAAAGATGGTGAAGAGGCTGGGGCCTTTGGAGAAGCTCGTGGACTTGATCCCGGGCATGGGTCAGGTGCAAGGGGCGAAGGAAGCGCTGCAGGGGAAGACGATGTCGCGGGTGGAAGCGATCATTCTCGCCATGACCCCGGAGGAGCGCCGGAACCCGGAGATACTGAACGGTTCGAGAAAGCGTCGGATCGCTGCGGGAAGCGGCGTGCGGCTGGAAGATGTGAACGCGCTGATCATGCAGTTGCATGACATGCGCCGGATGATGAAGGGTGTCATGGGCATGAGAAAGCGCATGAAGCACCTAGGAAAGGTTCATAGATCGTAGGGAGGCTTGACAGAGAAGCATGGTTCGTATTCGATTGAGCAGGATCGGGGCGAAGAAGCGCCCCTTCTATCGGGTCGTGGTTACGGACAGCAAGCGCGCTCGCGGCGGACGCAGCAAGGAAGTCATCGGCACCTATGACCCGCTGACCGAGCCGGCGACGATCCGCATCGTTCATGAAAGAGCGTTGCACTGGCTGTCGGTCGGAGCGCAACCGACGGACACCGCGAAGTATCTGTTGGAGGAAGCCGGTGTCTGGGCGGATTTCATGAAGGCGAAGGGCAAGGAGTACACTCCCAAGCCCAAGAGCGTGCCGTTTGCAACACCTGCCGCCGGACCCGCGCCGGAACCCGAGCCCGTTGTGGAAGAAGTCGCTGCGGAGGTGGCACCTGAGGAACCGGTCGCAGAGGCTCATGCCGAGGAGCCCTCGCCCGAGACCCCCGCGGAGCCGGAAGCGCAAGTTGCCGAAGCAACCAGCGACGAGCCTGCCGCAACGGTAGAGGGCGACGCCGAGCAGCAGTCCTGAGGCATAGCGAAGAGGGGATGAACCCATGAAAAAGCTGGTGGAAACCCTTGTGCATCGGGTTGTGGACCTGCCGGAGCAGGCCAGCATTCGAGAATCCCGTCGCGGTGACTCCTTGGAGTACGTAGTGCAAGTTGCACCCGACGACGTGGGCAAGATCATAGGCCGTCGGGGACGCGTAGCCGATGCAATCCGAACCATCGTAGGTGCCGCGGCACAGAAGCAGCACCTGCAGGTGCACATCAAGTTCGACACGGGATAGGAGCGGTGGCGCGAACTGGGTGGTTCGTGATCGGCCAGATAGTGGCCCCTTTCGGTTTGCGGGGCGAGGCCAAGGTCGAGTGCCTAACCGACTTACCCGAGCGTTACGAGAAGGGTCTGCGCTGTTGGGTCGGGCGACATCCGTCTACCGCCCACGAGATGCGTGTGGACAGGGTGCGATGGCATAAGGGGCGCGTGCTGGTGAAGTTCCAGGGAGTGGATCGGGTGGAGGACGTCGAGCCCTTGCGTGGAATGGAGTTGTTCCTTCCCGACTCGGAACGTGCCGATCTGCCACCCGGCGTGTACTACGATGACGACCTGATCGGGCTACCCGTGTGGACGGACGACGGCAGGCTGTTAGGGAGTCTCGAACACATCCACCACAACGCTGCCAACGACGTGTACGAGGTCGCAGGCATTCTGATCCCTGTCGTGAAGCACGTGGTCACCCAGATTGATCTGGAAGGGGGCCGAATCGTGATTCACCCCATCCCAGGACTGCTGGACGATGATGAACGGTAGATGAACTTCATCACCTTCGTCGGCAACGCGGACCCGGCCATACCTACCAACCCAGTCCTGCTACCGCGAGCTCTCGCCGCTATCGGGCATCGGGTTCTGATGGTCGAAGTTCACGATAGGCAGAACAGCCGCACACTGCAACCCTGGCAGTGGGGACGCACCGCTACACGCTCGCCGAGAGAAAACATGGCGGTGATGACCTACATCCCTTCCCTACCCGCTCGCCTCGCGCTAACAGCGGGTATGGAGCGGCGGATTATGAGGCGAGCCGTGTTGGATTGCGCTGGGCGGCTGTGGGGGGATGCGCCTACACACCTGATGATCTTCAGCCCGAACGAGGCACGTTTTCGAGCTGTATTCCCGGAACTGTCATTCGTTTATCGCGTCATCGACGACTATCCGACGATGCCGTTCTACGCTGCGGACCCGGAGGGTTGCAGGCGTGAGGATGAGAGGCTTTGTCGGGAAGCGATCGCCGTGTTCCCTAGCAACCCGAAGCTGCTGGAACAGCGCAAGCACCTGAATCCGAAACACCTACTCGTGCCGAACGGAGTGGACTACGAACACTTCGCCCGCACGGACCTCGCCGTGCCGGAGGAAATGGCCGGCCTGCCGCGACCTATCATCGGCTTCTCTGGTGCGGTGGATGCGTATAAGTTGGACTTTGGGCTGCTGGCGGAGATGGCGCGAATGCGGCCGCAGTGGAGCTTCGTGCTGGTAGGCAAGGTGGGAGTGTGCGACGATACCGCCGAAGCTGCGCTGCCCACTGCGCCGAATCTGCACTATCTGGGCTTTCGGTCCTACGACATCCTGCCAGCGTATGTGGCAGCTATGGACGTCGGGATCATCCCCTATGCGATCAACGCTTACACGGAAGGGGTGTCACCCCTCAAGCTGTATGAGTATCTCGCGGCAGGCAAGGGGGTGGTAACGACCCCACTACCGTTCGCCGATGCCGCCGGACCTCTAGTCCGGGTGGCTGCGGACGCCTCGCAGTTCGTCGAAGCGCTCGAGGACGAGCTTGCCCACCCAGAACGAGAAGCCGACCGACGGGCAGCAGCGGTAGCCAACTCTTGGTCGGAGCGGGCCAGCACTATCACACGGTACCTCTGCCAGCAGTAGGGCGGTGGGTGCCAGGCAATCACCCAGCGTGGTTTCGCCGTCTAGGCGATGATTGTGTCCGGCGGGACGCCGCAGCACCGTGTCGTCCCCGCGAAGGCGGGGACCCAGGCCCTCTCCGGCGGGACGCCGGAGCCACGAGGCGCAGTTGGGCGCCTATGACGGTGAGGACCTGCTGGGTGCGAACCGCGGGGTAGGCGAGGTCGCAGTCAACCGAAGTGGGGCGTACGCATGGGAAGGTGCCGGTGCCACGACCCAAGGCCGCCTCAACATCTTCCGAGGTCAGGAGAACCTCTCGGCGCGCGTATTCGGTTCCGAGCCTCACGAGGTGGAACTGCTCGGCAGCGGTAGGTTCGCGTATGCCCTCGGCTTTGCAGGGGAGTCGCCGTTGTGGTACGGGTATGGCAGTCTGCAGAGCGGCTTGTTCGTCGGCTCGCTCAACCTGTCGGTGGACGCGGGCATTCCGAACGCCCCCTTCCCCGAGGCATGGGCGACGAACGAGCTGGGCGATGTGCTGTGGTTGTACAAGGAGAACGTGGGTGGCAGCTATCGGTACAACCTGTGGCTCTCGACGCTGGTTCCGGAACCGTCGCCGATGTTAGTGCTACCGCTGCTAGCGCTGGCTGCTCCCTCGCTGTTCCGCCGTCGGTAGCGAGTTGTGTTCGGCATAGTGGTCCTGCGTGTCAGGCAGTGATCGCTACCCGCAGGCGACGGAGGCTACCGCCTTCGCCACGTCGCGGGCCACGTGCTTATTGAACACGCTCGGGATGATCAGTTCCTCCGATAGGTGGTCCTCTGGAATGCTACTGGCGATCGCGTGTGCTGCCGCGAGTTTCATCTCGGTCGTCACCTTTCGCGCACCGCAGTCCAGCATTCCTCGGAAGAACCCCGGGAAGCACAGCACGTTGTTGATCTGATTCGGATAGTCGGACCTTCCGGTGGCGATGATACGGGCATAGGGAGCAGCCTCTTCGGGCATGATCTCCGGTACGGGGTTCGACATGGCGAAGATGATCGGCTCCGGCGCCATCGTCTTCAGCATGTCCACGGAGAGGAGCCCCGCTTGTGCCAACCCGATAAACATGTTGGCGCCACGAACTGCATCGGCGAGACTCCCCTTGATGCGCCTCGGGTTGGTCACCTCGGCGAGCCACTTTCGCTTCGGGTGGGCGTCCTTCACTTCGTCGGGATGCAGGATGCCCGTACGCCCCACGCACACGATGTCTTTCACTCCGGCGTCTATGAGCAGCGACGTCACGGCCGTGCCCGATGCGCCCGCTCCGGCAACCGCGATCCGCAGTTCGGAGATGGTCTTGCCCACCACCTTGAGGGCGTTTAGGAGCGCCGCGAGAACCACTACGGCGGTTCCATGCTGATCATCGTGGAAGATCGGGATGTCGCACTCTCTGATCAGCCTGTCTTCCACATCGAAGCAACGCGGTGCAGAGATGTCCTCGAGGTTGATGCCGCCGAATCCGGGCGAGATGTTCACCACCGTCCTCACAATCTCGTCCACGTCCTTGGTAGCGAGGCAGATGGGGTAGGCGTCCACATTGCCGAACTCCTTGAACAGCACTGCCTTGCCTTCCATAACCGGCATCGCGCCACATGGGCCGATGTCGCCGAGTCCCAAGACCGCGGTGCCGTCGCTGACCACGGCGACTGAGTTTCCTTTGATCGTGAGCTGTCGCATCGCAGCGGGGTCCTTCTCGGTCATTTTGCAGATGCGCGCCACGCCAGGGGTGTACACCATGGAGAGGTCGTCGTAGTTGCGAAGGGGGCGCTTCGACTGGATTTCCAGCTTGCCGCCGATGTGCACCTGGGTGGTGCGGTCGTGGACGTGCAGCACCTTCACGCCAGGCACTGCCTTCACCGCCGTGACGACTCTCTGCTCGTGTTCCTCACTGCTCGCGAGAACCACCACGTCGCGAACCTTGTTGTTGCGGTCGGCGGATACGAGGTCAATCGAACCGAGCATGGCGCCGGTAGACCCAATGGCCTCCGCCACCAACGCGAACGACCCCGGGCGGTTCGGAAGTCGTATCCGAAGGGTTAAACTATAGGACGGTGAACCTGTGGTGATCATTCTCGCTGTCACTCCTCGGGTCCGATTGTGGCCCAAACGGCTGGCAGATTGCACGCAAGTCCGCGCTCGGCGTCACAAGATTCGCCCATGGCCTGGTCTTTCTGGGACAGTGGGCGAAACTCTGCACAAGTGTTCGTGCAATCTTCGGCGCAGCCTAGAACCACATACTCGCCCTACTGAATGGCCTACGAGGGGGGTATGGATCTAGCCGCTAAGTTGAAGTCCCTGCCCAAGGAGCCGGGCTGTTATCTCTTTCGCGGCGCGGACGGCGACGTGCTCTATGTCGGCAAGGCGGTATCTCTGCGCTCTCGAGTCCGCTCCTACTTCCAGAAGTCGGCCAAGCACTCGCTCAAAGTGGCACGCCTCGTGTCACGGGTCGCCGACCTGGAGACCTTCGTAACCGACACGGAGCTAGAGGCGCTGGTGTTAGAGTGCAACCTGATTAAGCGCTATCGGCCGCCGTTCAACGTGCGTCTGCGGGACGACAAATCATATCCCTACATCGCCGTAACGCTAGGCGAGCCGTTCCCTCGTGTTATGTTCACCAGGTTGCGTAAGAAAGGGGGCACGCGGTACTTTGGTCCGTTCTCCAGCGCGTTTGCCGTGAGGGACACGGTGCGGTTGTTGCACAAGCTGTTCCCGCTAATACCTTGCCAGAAGGTGTGGACGAACAAGAGGGAGCAAAGACCTTGCCTCTACTACCACCTCGGGCAGTGTCTGGGGCCGTGCGCCGGGCTTTCGGATCGGCGTCAGTACCGCGAGGTGATACGCAACGTTGTCCTGTTTTTGGAAGGCAAACAAGAGGAGCTGGCCCAGCGCGTCCGCCGAGAGATGGAAGACGCCGCCGAAGCCATGGAGTTCGAGCGTGCCGCCGCCCTTCGCGACAAGCTAGCGAGCATCGAGGCCGTGATGCAGCGGCAGAAGGTGCTCGGTGATCCGGATAGCGACCAAGACGTCATAGCACTCGTAAAGGATGAGCGAGGGGCGTGCGTGCAGATGTTCTACGTACGTTCCGGCAAGCTGGTAGGCCAGCGCAGCTTCTTCTTGGATGCGGGTCCTGACGACAGCCCGGAACTTGCCGTGCAGCAATTCGTGAAGCAATTCTATGCCGACGCCGCAGAAGTGCCGCGCGAGGTGCTACTGCCAGTGGAGATCGAGGAGCGAAACATCGTTCAGCAGTGGCTTCGCCAGAAGAGCGGTACCACGGTGACGGTGAACGTGCCTCGTGGGGGAAAGAAGCTCGAGCTCGTGGAGATGGCAGCGAACAATGCCGAGCTCGCATTGACAGAATTCCGCAGCGATCTGGAGCAGCGAGAGGCTTGGGTGGATCAGGCGCTGACGGAGTTGCAGGAGGTATTAGGTTTGGAGACGCTGCCCATGCGCATCGAGTGTTACGACATCTCGAACATCCAAGGCACAGCCCCAGTGGGCAGCATGGTAGTGATGGAGAACGGGGAGGCGGCGAAAGACGAGTATCGGAGGTTTCGCATCCGCTTCAACCCGGAGAGTCCCGATGACTTCGCGATGATGCGAGAGGTGATTCTGCGCAGGCTCCGGGCCGCCGCTGAGGGTGACGAGAAGTTCACGAAACTTCCCGACCTCATGGTGATAGACGGCGGCAAAGGACAACTGAACGCCGCGCTGCAAGCGATGTCGGAGGTAGAGCTATCGGTGCCTGCAGTAGGCCTAGCCAAACGACAGGAACTGATCTTCCGACCCGATAACCCCGAGCCGCTTGCACTGCCTGCCAATTCCCGAGGTCTCATGCTGTTGCGACGCCTCAGAGACGAGGCACACCGCTTCGCTCTTAGCTACCATCGCAAGCTACGCGCCAAGCGGGCGGTGGGTTCGGTCCTGGAGGAGATCCCGGGTGTGGGGCCGCGTCGGCGGCGACTGTTGCTTCGCACGTTCGGATCGGTCGCGGCGATACGCGATGCCTCGATTCAGGCGCTAGCTGCAGTGCCTACGATGACCGAAAGCATGGCCCGTAGGATTAAGGAGTACCTCCAAGAGGTGTGACCAGTAAGGCAGCTAGATATCCTGCACGGGCGGCGACGTCTGGATCCCGCTCACCTTCTGCAAGACGAACTCGTACATCGTACTGCCCTGCAGTGCGAACGTACCGACGAATGCCCGCCCTTCCCGCAGCATGAGCACCCGAACCGGGCCCAAGCCGAGTACGCGCACGGCAGCACCATCCATCCCTGCGATGGACAGTGAGACAACCGTGTCTTCCGATGTCATCAGACGATAGGAGCGCCCTGCAGAGATCCACAGCATGCAGTGACCGGTGGCCGGCAAGGCGAGCACGCAGTCCTGGTCACCCTGCACGTATGCGTGCGTGGCGCCCCAGCTGTCACCGTTAGGGAAGAACATTCGGAAGGCGTGGGAGTTGCGTCCCTCCAACCACCATGTGCGTGCGAACAGCGCCGCACGCACGGCCGTCGAATCGAAATCGCCGTCCGAAGGATGCAAAGGGATCAGTAGCCAATCGGCTTCCGAAGCGTCGGGCAGAGGCACCGATTGGCCGTACACAACTCGAACGCCACACTCCGACCAACGGTTGATGGGATGGTTCCACTCAGCCGGTCGCCTACCCTGCACGCTGTTCTGTGTGGTCGGGAGCGTGAAGCTGGATGAGAGGGGTACTGCGACGTATCCGTGGTTCCAGTCTGTTCCACCCCTGCTGTCACGCTTGAAAAGAATATGCGACAAAGTCGCGATGCTGTGGCCGGATTGTAGTTGCTGGCGCGGTGTGGTGCCATCCCACAGCGTCTCTGGGCCGTCATGGAACATTGCGATGATTCTGCCCGGCCTAAGCGCCGCCGCAAAGTAAAGGTACGGGGTGGCCGCAGTCTCGAGCTGGCCCGTCAGGCGCCATCGCACGTTGCGGTGAAGGAAGTCGCGATAGCAGGTCCACGTCTCCTCCACGTCGTAAGGCGCTGCCACGGAGGCATCGGCGGTTTTGAGGGTAGTTCGCGAACTGACGATGGCCATTCCGGTCCACTGCGTCCTGAGGTGCTGCACCAAGTCGAGGGGAGGCGGATTGTAGTCGAACGAGTCGATTACGCCACTGGCATCAGTGATGCGGTACGAGTCGGCGCCCGTGGTGCCACCGCGCGAGGACCAGAAGGAGGTGCCGGCAGCGTTCGAGTAGCCTGCGGCAAACATTTTGGCTGCGTTGTCGGCATGCATCACCATTCCACCGTATGCAGTGGTAGGCCCGATCATTCCGCCCTTCGCATCTATGATGTTACATGGTACTGGACCCCGATTCCCTGGCCAGTTCTGTTGTGCAGGCAGACTGCCGAATGGGAACACGGCTGCGTAGGAGGGGGTCACCACCACCGATGCCTTGGTGCCATGGTTGTAGCGGAACGATACGTCCACATGCTTCGGTTGAATGTTGAAGAAGGCCGAACCGAGATCTATGATCGTGGCAAGCGCCATAGCCATCTCGGAGACTGTATGCGTGGCACTATTCGGTCCTTGGATATAGGACGGAACCCCGGACGAGTACATCAGTCCACCGTGCTCACAGACAGGTGGCACGCCTGGCCAAGGGTGTTGGGCGCCGCCTGCTCCGAGCAGCTCGCCATCCAGTGCGCCTAGGTGCTCCAGCCAGCGGTCGCACAGGTACCGGCAGTAGTTAGGTAGCTCGGGCCACCAGTGCAGAGACGGGTTGACCGCAATCGTCGCCATTGCATCAGCGCGGTTTCGTACACCTTGAGTGGAGCGATATGCCAGGCCGCCGTCGAGCGATGTGATGTACTGACCGACGTCTACCAGATTCCCAGCCATCGAGAAGGATGCGAGGATGTGTGCAGCACCGTTTCGGATTTTCTCCAACTGCTCCGGGGTGACGGTCAGCAAGCCCTCCGAAATCCACCTATCCAGATGGCGTATTCCGGCTACGGCCTGAATGGCGTAGTAGGCGAGGTTCGATGTGTGAAACGTTTGAGGGCTCCATCTTCCATAGTGATATTCCCAGCCGTCGAAGTAGCTCGCCCCCGGAGCCATTTCGACTTCACAGTAAGTGTCGAGGTGTGCTTGCATCCTCGAAGGCATTCCCGGAGTGCCGACGAGATGCGAGTAGTACTTTGGGATGAAACCCCACTTCATCGCTTGCTCGCGCTCTCTCGGCATCCAGCTGTTGGGCTCATGCATCCAGAGGTTCCCCAACACCTGACGAATTCGGTCCTTATCCACGTTGTCGAAGGTGAAGTATGCCCTCGACAGCGCTTCGCATGTCCAGCAGTAGGTAGCACCATGAGTGCCACCGAAGGTGCCGTCCATGATGCGGTCCACGTACTTCCCAGAAGGCTGATAAGCTACCCAGATCATCTGTTGCACGGCCGCCTCTGCCTGCGCGATAAGCGTCGGGCTGGCCATACCATGCTGCTTCAGGACCGAAATCGCAATGATCATCTGTGCAGCGATATCGGTGGTCTGAATGGTGCCTACAGGCATCACGTAAGGGTAGTCCGGCGAGTTTCCGTACCACCACGGCTTATCGGGCAAGTACTGACCCGACATAAAGTCGGCTATGTAGCGCAGCTTTTCCAGATATGTGTTCTTGCTCAAAGCTGGCACGGGATGCAGAGTCGCCATCGGATATCACCTGATCTCAAGTCGCATGCGGTATCTCGTAGATAGCGTCGAATTCAGACCGCCATGATACGCGGGCCCGTCCTGCTTATACCTATCCACTGTGCCGCAAAGCCTCACAACGCCAACACAACATTCCCTCGTGCCGTCCCCAACCTACGCCGCAACCTGGTGGCCCAGACTAGGGATCACCGAATCGTGCAAACGACACTAGAACGATCGCCAAGTCTGGAACCCCCACTTGGCCATCGTCATCCAGGTCGGACATGTCGTCTGCCTGGTCGAAGTGTAGCAGAACCGAGTTCAGGTCCTGCATATCGACTGCATTGTCGCCGTTCGTATCGCCATTCACTAGCGAGAGGTCGGCCGATCCCCCGACGAGTCCGTCATTAACTAGTCGGCATGTGCTTCGGAGGTAGTGAGTCGGCTTCGCAGACACCGTATATTCACCACGCGGCAGTTCCACGAACACATCGAACTCCCCATCCTCGTTCAGCCTAGCCTCACGATACATCACTCCCGCTGCAGAGGCGATCCGTAGTGTAATCATCGGCACGGGAGGCGCCAGCTCTGAACGATTGCTGAACTCCACTCGCCCGCGCAGGGTCACGAAGTCGCGATACTCGGGGTCGCTAGGATCTATCAAACCGATAATCTCCCAGCTAAGCGGTGGCATCTCGAACTGACACCTCACACGATCCGAATCATTCTGTGCTTGCCAGCCGCCTTTCATCGCATGGAACCAAGCCGTGTTTATGTCCTCGGGCAGGAAGTACTCGCTTGGTAGGATATCCACCGAGACGACCTTCGAGGTCTCGCTAGGATTCCAGAAACACAGGTAACCGTAGCGGCCACGCAGCTTGGGTCTCAGGTGGTACACGCCATCCACCCACTCGGATCCATGAAGGCTCTCATTCCAGGGGTCGTAAGGGCGAGGGGTGGCCGTGTCGAACTGGGCATACGCCAGGTAGTCGGTGTTTGCCCGGAACCAGGCGATCCACTTTCGAACGAGCGACTCCTCTTCTGAAGTCATATACTCCACCATGTTCGAGAGTTCGAAGTTGCAGAACAACGCACACACCGACGTGAGGTTGTACTCGAGGGCACCGAGGGAGTCGGCGCAGAATGGGATGGATATCGGCGAAGTACCTGTACGGCACCAGTTGGGAGTCAGCAAACCCGAGTAGTAGGCGGCATACCGCGTGGAATCGGCGTTCCGATACCACCATCTACTCTCGTAGCGGCGCGGATCGTACAACGATGCTAGGAGCCAATCGGAGTACCACCCAAAGTCGTTGTAGGACGTCCGCTCCGCGCGCGTTCCGGTTCTGTAGATGTGGAAGTCCGGAACCTCGGCTCGGACGGCTGCGATGAAGTCCTTCCATGCCATCGTCTGAGCAGCCGTGGCCTCCCCGGGCGTGTGGCCGTGGTTCGGCGCGTAGCATCCTTCTACGAACAGCGTGAAATCGAGTTTCATGAACGTCGCGCCGGAAGCGCGGACCTCGTCCACGATGCGTGCCGTGATGTGTTCCTTCCACGCACTCGCGAAGCAGTTGACGTGGAAGGACCCTGCTCCAGGAGCGTAGGGGGTCTGATTAGGGTGCAGCACCAGGTTACTGAACTGATAACTTTGAGCATCCTGAGCAGTCAGGGCCGGTGCCATCCAGAAGCCGAAATCCATTCCATTAGCACGACACGCGGCACCTAGTGCTTCGAGACCGCCCGGGAACCGATCACGGGTCGCCACCCAGTCCCCGTACTTCTTCTGCCAACCGTCGTCTACGACGAAAATATCGCAACCGAGATCGGCCACCTTGTCGAGCGCACGTAGACAATCTTGTTCAGTCAGCCACCACTTGTAGCCGTACCATGTGTTGAACACGATAGGCCTATTGGACATTCTTGCGTGGGACAGGTAGGCGCCCCAATAGAGTTGCAGAGCGAACGCCGCTGTGAATCGGCTGCCACGGCATATTGCGAGCACCGAGGGCTCTGTCTCCGTCACCTGCGCCTGCACCTTCAGACTCGAGCGGATGCCCAGCGAATAGCGGGTGCAGCTCGCGAGGGGCATACCCTCGTTGACTTGGATCCCGAACGCGTAACCCGACCCGCCGACGACGATGCCGTTATCGCCCCAGTCCCCGTACACCTGGCGGTCGAACTCGGGGCGAAAGCGCAAGTCGTCCAGTTGCACCTTGTATACATCGGTTGGCTCCGCAAACTCGAACCACTTTGCGAGCCACGGGCGATCGCCGCGAAAAACCCTGTAGCACAGTGTGAAGCGGAGCCCGTTGCGCTCCAAGTGGACCCTCAAAACGAGCGAATCGCGTGCCTCGGACACGTCGGAGCCAAGAACCGTGCTGCCTGCCGCCTCGATCGTCTCACCACTCGCGAGGACAACCTCTCCTTCGCCGGTCGCAGAAGCCAGCAATTCCGTGCCCTGGTATTGCAGTGACACTGTGCGCATCTCTGGCGAGATCACCCGGCGGTAGATGTCGTTCTCGAGAACGAAACCCTCGGGGCCGACCGAGACTTGTGCAAAGTCACCCTCGAAGAACGGACAGGGGTTTTCGGCCAACGCGCCAATACCGGAGAACACTGCCGCAAGCATGAGTGCCGCTCGGAGCATCAACCGCATCCCAACATAATACAGGCGAACGGCCCGGGTGTCAAGACCCTGCGACTGCAACAGCTGCGTGGCTTACAATCTCCTGTAGGACCCGCAGTTGGCCGAGACAGCATTAGCCACAGCCTCTGCCACCATCGGATTGAAGACGCTTGGCACGATGAAGTCCTCCGAGAGCTGCTCATCCGAGACTACGGAGGCGATCGCGTGTGCAGCAGCTAGCTTCATTTTCAGGGTCACGCGCTGCGCTCCGCAATCGAGCAGGCCGCGGAAGAAACCCGGGAAGCACAAGACGTTGTTGATCTGATTTGGATAGTCGGAACGGCCCGTCGCGACAATAGCGGCATACTGCTGAGCGAGTTCTGGCAGAATCTCGGGGTCGGGGTTGGCCATCGCGAAGATGATGGGATCAGGGGCCATGGTGCGCAAGGCATCGAGCGACAGAATGTTCGGGGCGGCAACACCGACGAACATATTTGCACCTCGAACGGCATCCTCCAAGCTTCCTCGAAGCCGTCGCGGGTTCGTGACTTGGGCCAGCCATCTACGCTTCGGGTGCGCTCCCTGCATGTCGTCGGGGTGAAGGATTCCGGTCACGTCCACAACGGTCAGGTCACGAACGCCCACTTCGAGGAGCAGCGCGCTCACGGCCGTCCCGGCAGCACCCGCGCCGGCCACCACCACGCGAAGGTCCTCGGCCCTGCTGCGGAGCAGCTTCAGCGCGTTGATCAGAGCCGCAACGACGACAACCGCAGTTCCGTGCTGGTCATCGTGAAACACCGGGATGTCCAGTCGCTCGGCCAGGCGCTCCTCCACGTCGAAGCATCGCGGCCCGGAGATGTCCTCTAAATTGATGCCTCCGAAAACCGGTGCGATGCGCTCGACCGTCTCGACAATCTCGTTGACGTCTTGCGTGTCCAAGCAGATCGGGAAGGCATCCACGTTTGCAAACTGCTTGAACAGGACGGCCTTGCCTTCCATGACGGGCAGAGCACTAATCGGACCGATGTTGCCCAGGCCGAGAACCGCGCTTCCGTCGGTGACGATGGCCACGGTGTTGCCGCGAATGGTGTATCGCCGTGCCAACGCGGAGTTGTCCTTGATCATCTTGCATATTCGAGCGACGCCGGGCGTGTAGAGCATGGAAAGGTCGTCGTAGGTCTTGCAGGCATACCGGGGATGCTCTTCCAACTTGCCGCCAACGTGCACTTGGGTGGTTCGGTCGTGCACCTCGAGCACTTCGACACCCCCAACTCCTGCGATGGCTTCCAAAATCTGATACTGGTGTTCCTCGCTCGATGCCAGGATGTCTACATCCCGCACCTTGTGGGTGTGGTTGGCGGAAACCAAGTCAATAGAGCCCAGAGCCGCTCCCGATCCGCCGATGGCCTCTGCGATACGGGCAAACATGCCGGGCACGTTCGGGATGCGCAATCGAACCGTGAGGCTGAAGGATGGCGAGCAAGCAGGCATTGGACAACACGCTCCACTAACATTGTGTATTATCGCGCAAGGGCGTCGAGGGCATTTGGGGCCTTTGTGAAATATCACTCAAGTGCAACGGGTATCATTCGACCGGTCGCCAGCCTAGCACCAACCTACCCTGCTGGGCAGGAATCGGCATTTAGAGTAGCGAAGGGGTTTTAGCCGTTGCATAATGGAATGGTATAGGCTGGAGCATCGCCTCGCGCGCAGGAAGATGAGTTCATCTGAGGTTAACCGGTAAAATGGCTAAGTCGGACCGGCAGGTCAAGCTGTCCGTGTGGATTGCGGGCGAATCGGGCGAGGGCATCGTAAGCCTCGGGGAAATGATCACACGGGCGTGCACGCGGATCGGCTATCAGGTGTTCAGCTACCGGACCTTCCCCGCAGAGATTCGCGGTGGCACGGTGCTGTTCAAGCTTCGCATCGATCGCGACTCCCCCTTGACCCCCGGAGACCAAGCCGACATCATGGTCGCCCTCAACCAAGAAGGGTACGACCGCTACAAGTCCGGCATGGCGCCAGGCTCCATTCTGGTGTACGACGTGGATACCGTGCATATAGACGAGACACCCGGCGTTCACCTGATGCCGGTTCCGTTCACCCACATCGCCACCAAGGAGATCGGGTTCCGGCTCGCCAAGAACGTAGTGTGCTTCGGCTCCATCTGGACCGCGTTGGGCGGGCCGGCGGACCTTGCCGAAGCCTTCGTCAGCTCTCAGTTCGAGCGCAAGGGTGCAGAGGTAGTTGACCTGAACCTCCGCGCTTTCCGGGCGGGCCGCGACAAGATCAAGGAGCAGTCAGCCAGCGAGATCGAGCCATTGCCCGTCGGCGACCCGGTGGACGCGATGCTGGTAACTGGCAACGAGGCTGTGGCGCTCGCAGGCATCGCATCGGGAATGCACCTCTACGCAGGTTATCCGATCACGCCCGCATCCGAGATCATGGAGACGCTGGCCGTGGAGCTTCCGCGATTCGGCGGCCACATGATCCAAGCGGAGGACGAGATCGCCGCTCTAGGGATGTGCATCGGAGCCTCCTACGCTGGGCACAAAGCGATGACCGCCACCTCGGGCCCCGGGCTGTCCCTTATGGTAGAGCAGATCAACTTGGCGGGAATGGCCGAGATCCCGGTAGTGATCGTGGACGTGCAGCGCGGCGGTCCTAGCACGGGCATGCCGACCAAGACCTCACAGGGTGACCTGAACCTCGCTGCATTCGGTGTGCACAACGAGTCGCCCCGAGTAGTGCTCGCGCCAATCAGCGTCGAGGACTGCTTCTACACGACCATAGAGGCGTTCAACATCTCGGAGCGCTACCAGGTGCCGGTGATCATTCTGTCGGAGCAAGCACTGTCCGCATCGAAGGTTTCGGTGCCTCGCTTCGACCCCGACCGGATTCCTCGGTGGGAGCGAAAAGTTGTCCCGGACGGATGGCTCGGCTCGGATGGAAGCCAGGCGGAGAGCGGGCACGTGTTCCGGCGATACGAGAACACGCCGGACGGCATCTCGCCCATGCCGCGGCCGGGCACCCCCGGGCTCCAGTACACCGCCACCGGCTTGGAGCACAACGAACACGGCGACCCCGCCTATTCCCCCGAAGCGACCACGCTGATGACCGCCAAGCGATTCCGGAAGCTCAGTCACCTTCTCGAGCACCATGCGGACGAGTTCGTGTACACATTCGGAGAGGAGGGGCACGCAGACGTGGGAGTAATAGCGTGGGGCTCGTGCGTTGCACCCGTTCGCGAGGCACTGGAAAGCGCGCGGGAGCTGGGGATCAAGGTTGCGGTGTGCGCGCCGAAGATGGTGCATCCGCTGCCGTTCGTGCAGATCCAGCGGTTTGCAGAAAGAGTGGACCAGCTGCTCGCCATCGAAATGAACTGGAGCGGGCAGCTCGCCAACATGGTACGGGCGCAATGCGGCTTGTCAGTGAAGTCATTCACTAGGGACACCGGCATGCCTATCGAGCCGGCAACTGCGCTGGAGTACATCCGCACCGTTTACAGGGAGGAGGCTGCGCATGTCTGACACGGTTGCCGCGAGGTCTACGAGCGACTACCGAGCCGAACTGAAGCCCATATGGTGCCCAGGCTGCGGCGATCACGGCGTCGTGAGCTCGGTGGTCAAGGCGTATGTCAAGCTGAACCTGGACCCCGCGAAGCTGGTGATGGTGTCGGGAATCGGCTGTTCCAGCAGGCTGCCGCTGTTCATCGCCTCCTATGGGCTTCATGGCGTTCACGGGCGCACGCTGCCCACTGCAACCGGGATCAAGGCCGCTCGTCCTGACCTGTGCGTTGTGGCGGTAGGCGGCGACGGCGATGCATACTCGATCGGTGCGGGCCACCTACCTCACGCTTGCCGCCGCAACCCGGACATCACCTATATCGTGATGAATAACAGCATATACGGCCTGACCAAGGGCCAGGTCTCGCCAACGAGTTCCCTACACTTCGTCACGAAGTCGTCGCCAGAAGGAAGCATCGAGAATCCCATCAACCCATTGGAAATGGCCATCACGTACGGTGCCACCTTCATCGCACGCGGGTTCTCTGGCAAGCCGAACGACCTTGCAGAACTGATTGCTGCGGCCATCGAGCACAAAGGCTTTTCGTGGATAGACGTGATCAGCCCGTGCGTGACATTCAATAAGCAGGACACGTTCGACGCGTACAAGGAGAAGGTGGCGCCGCTTCCCGAGGACCACGACGTCTCGGACCGCGTCCAAGCCTTCGAGCGAGCCGCATCTACCAATCCCATCTACTTGGGGCTTCTACTGCAGGTAAGGAAACCTACGTTCGAAGAGGTATTGGTGAAGCGGGCGGAGCACGGTCTAGCACGAGGCGACACGTTAGACGACCTGTTCAACCGGTTTGTCTAGCACGCTCTGCTCCGATCAGCGGGAGAGTTGCCGGCTGGTGCAAAATACTCTCTGCAGGTGTCTTCCATCGCTGCCGAGCTAAGTATCATCGGGGTACTGATTCTTCTGAACGGCATCTTCGCCATGTCGGAGCTAGCGCTCGTTGCCGCGCGGAAAAGCAGGCTGCGTGCTCGGGCGGAGATGGGAGACCGTAGCGCCCTCGCAGCTCTGCGCTTGTCGGAACAACCAGAGCGTTTTCTCTCGACCGTACAGGTCGGTATCACCCTGGTCGGTGTGCTGGCGGGTGCGTTCGCCGGCGCGACGGTCGCGGGGAAGCTAGCAGAGTACTTCCGAGGAATGGATTGGCTGCACGGACGAGCGGATGCCGTGGCCATCGCCATCGTGGTAGTGATCATAACGTACTTCTCGCTGATCTTTGGAGAACTCGTCCCCAAACAGATCGCCCTTCGCGCGCCTGAGGGTGTCGCCAAGGCGGTTGCGGGACCGATGCTTCTCATTTCCTGGCTCTCGGCTCCACTGGTGTGGCTGCTATCGGTGAGCAGCCGCGGCGTGCTTGCCGTGTTGCGACTCCGGCCCACCGACACACACCTAGTCACCGAGGAGGACGTGCGCCTGGCGCTGCAGGAAGGTGCGGAGTCTGGCGCTCTACAACCAATCGAGAGCGAGATACTGCAACGGGCGGCTCGTCTCGACGAGACGAAGGCCGCGAGACTGATGACGCGGCGACCGGACATTGTCTGGCTCGATGCGCTCGCGGCGTGGGATATCAATGACAAGAAGATCGCAGACACACCACACTCCTTCTTCCCGGTCTGCGAAGGTAGTTTGGATAAGACTATCGGGATCGTAGGCATCCGCGACCTGTATGGAGCGAGAGTGCGTGGAGAGCACCCAGACCTTCGCGCTATGGCCGATGAAGCGCTGTACGTCCCGGAGAACATCACGGTTCTCCGCCTGCTGGAAAACTTTCGGGGAAGCAGGGCTGGTCTCGCGCTGGTGCTCGACGAGTTCGGGAGCGTCGAGGGACTGATCACACTCAACGACATCCTGGAGGCAATGGTTGGCGAACTGCCCTCGGTGACAGACCCGTCGGATTGGTTTCAGCAACGCGAAGACGGCTCATGGCTGGTGGACGGCCTGATGCCGCTGGAGGAGTTCAGCGAGCGAGTCGGCTTGGACAGACAGGCGCTAGGGGAGAAGGACCTTCAGACACTGGGGGGTCTAGCGAGGAGGGCGCTGGCGGGTGCGCCGAGCACCGGAGCCCACTTCGAGGTCGCAGGCCTTCGAATAGAAGTGGTAGATATGGACGGTGTGCGTGTGGACAAGCTTCTCGTGACACGACTGCCGGATGGCACCACTCCGTTGGACTAGAGAGTCCGTCCTATCAGCTGTGCCAACTCGATCCACGGGGCCGGATAGAGACCGATGATGGCAGTGAAGGCAACACACACTCCGATCGAGACTGCAAGAGCACGCGAAACGCTGATAGAAGGTGCTCCCTGCACGGGGTCGTGGATATACATCCTCTTTGCGATGATTAGGTAGTAGTACAGCGACACGGTACTAGCAACGGCGCCGAGCAGCACCAACCACCAAAGGCCGCCTTGCACTCCGGCCGTGAAGAGGTACCACTTCCCTACGAACCCTGCCAGCGGCGGGACTCCGGCGAGAGAGAGCAGGAAGATTAGGAGCGCAAATGCCAGCGGGGCATTCCGCCTGCTCAGTCCGTCATAGCTACTCAGTTGGTGTGTGCCGCTGGTTTCCCCAACCGCATGAACACAGAGGAACGCACCTGCGTTTGCGAATACGTACAGCAGCAGGTAGAGGGCCAATGCCATGCCAGCCACTGAGCGCGCTGCCGGAGCCGCCGTTGCCGCAACGGCGATCAGCAGGAAGCCGACCTGTGCCACACCGGAATAGGCGAGCAACCGCTTCACATTGGTCTGCACGATTGCGACGAGGTTGCCGAGGACGATGGTCAGCACGGCAAGCACCGAGATGATAGGCAACCAACCCGACGTCGCGAGCCCTAGCGCCACGAGTAGCACTCGTACGAGCGCAACCAGCGCCGCCGCCTTCGACGCCGTGGACAGGAACGCTACTACCATGGAAGACGAGCCCTCGTAGACGTCCGGCGCCCAGAGGTGGAACGGGGCCGCCGATATCTTGAATCCGAATCCCGCCAGGACGAATACGACACCGAGCCAAGAGTAGCTTGGAACTTGGTCGGAAAAGAGCGCACGCAAAGCGGCAAAGTCCGTCGATCCGGCCGCTCCATACAGCCAGCTCGCGCCGAATATGAACAGTGCGGAAGCGGTCGCACCTACGGTTAGAAACTTCACGGCTGCCTCGCACGACTTGCGGTCTGCGCGGCGGAAACCTGCCAACACGAACAAGCATATCGTCGAAAGCTCCAGGCCCAAGAACAGCATGAGCAAGCTGGATGCCGACACCATGAACATCATTCCTACCGCCGAGAGCAGCAGCAGGCAATGAAACTCCCCCGAGAATCCGTGCTGCACTGACGCGAGACAGACGACGCCAGCGGCGATGAGGAAGACCGCGCTGAAGAAGCGGGCATAGTCGTCCATCCACACGAGGGACTGCTCGGAGCTGGGAATGGCGGCCAAGCACACGATGCCCACGAGGCATCCAGCGGTGGCAAGCCATGCGGCAAAGGCGTCCGGCCCGCCATCGCGCCCACGCGCTGCCCTAAGGATGAGAACCAGGAGCGCGAAGCCAGTAACTACCAGATGGGGAAGGATGGGCGTCCAAACCTGAATCGGTATCACAGTTGCACTCCCAGATTCCGAATGCCGGTGTTGATCAGCTCCGTGAGCGGTCCGGGCACCACACCTACGATAATCAGGAGCGCGGCAAGGGATGACAGTGCCACCCATTCCGTGCGGCTCGCGTCGGGGGTTCCTCGCCATCGGTCCGGCATTGGACCGAGAAACACCTTTTGCACTACGCGCAACACGTATGCCGCGGTGATCACGATGCCTGTCAGCGCTACTGCGGTAACGAACGGGAAGGTCTGGAAGGACCCGAAGAACACCAGGTACTCGGCGATGAAACCGCTTGTTAGAGGCAGGCCGAACGAGGCGAGGCCGCCCACTACGAAGGCAATAGCGATTCCCGGCATCTGACGAGCTAATCCACCCATTTGCGTGATGTCGCGGATATGGGTCTTTTCGTACACCAAGCCGACCAGTGCGAAGAACAAGCCCGTCATGATGCCGTGTGAGAACATCTGCATTACGGCGCCGTTGATGCTCACGGCGTTCATCGCGGCGATGCCCAACATCACCACTCCCATGTGGCTCACGCTAGAATAGGCTATCACGTACTTCAGGTCCTTCTGCCCCATCGCCGAGAAAGCACCGTACACGATATTGATCGCAGCGATCACCGCAACGAGCGGCATCATCTCGCGTGCGGCGTCGGGCAACACACCTACACACATCCGCAACACACCATATGCCCCCAACTTCATCAGAACGCCGGCATGCAGCATCGAGACTGCAGTCGGCGCAGAAGCGTGGCCATCGGGCGACCATGTGTGAAATGGCCAGATACCGGCGAGCACGCCGAAGCCGATGTAGAAAGCGAGGAACAGCAGCCTCTGCGTCTCGAAGGCAATAGACGTCCCGCGCGAGAGTTCTGATAGGTCCAAAGACTGCGACGGATGAAGGTACTGCAAGACCAGGATGCCGGTCAGAATCAGCGCGCTGCCGAGCATGAGGTATAGGGTCAGCTTCATGGCCGAATACTCCTTCGGCCCCGTGCCCCACACACCGATGAGCAGATACATCGGCAGCACCGCGATCTCGTAGAACAGGAACAAGAAGAACAGGTCCAGCGATACGAATACGCCGAACACGCCCGTGACCAAGAACATGAGCAGCGTAAGGAACTCCTTGGAGCGATTCTCCAGGGTCCATGAGGCGAAGACTCCCGCCGTGATGATGATAGCGGTAAGTAGCACCATCGATAGGCTAATCCCATCCACGCCTAATAGGTAGCGGACGGGCAGGCCGGGCAGCCACTCATAGTTCTCGACAAACTGAAAACCCCCACGCGCTCCATCATAGCCCAGGCACAGAGCGGTTGCCGTGCATAGGGTAATGAGCGCGGCGACGAGTGCAATCATGCGCGACAGCGTCTTTCGTTCCGGCGGCACGATCAACAGGATCAGGCAGGCTACGAAGGGCGACCAGAACGTGATGGAGAGCAGATGGGCATTCAGGAAGTCCATTACCACGCCCTCACCCACACGACCCCTCCTCCGAACCGAAACCACACAGCCAACAGCACCGCGAACAGGACGAGCACGGCGACGTAGAACTGCGGCTGACCGCTCGTGGCAAGTCTCAGCAATCCACCGCCAACACCGCACAACCACGCGGTGAAGTCCACCAATCCGTTTACTACGTACTTGTCGAACCACGCCACCGCCACACCCCAAGCGACGGCTACACGCGCAACTCCCCTCTCATAGAAGTCGTCCACGTACCACTTGCGCACTAGAAACTGGTACACGGGGCTCGGCAAGCGGGTGACGGGGTCCCTGGCCGGCGCACGGCTATAGAGGACGACGCCGACTACCAATCCGAGCAGGGACAGCGCCAAAGCGGGCAACGCTGCAGAAGAGCTGAATGGATGTGGGGTCGTGCCCGGCTCCAGAAACCTCATGAGTGCGTGTGCCCACGCACCGAAGGGCAGGTTGACCGCACCAACTACGATCGCGACGAGCGCCAGGACCGTCAGCGGAATCGTCATCACCCACGGGCTCTCTCTGGCATGCTCTGCCGCAGGCGTGCGCGGCTCGCCCAGGAATGCCAGGCACCACATCCGGAACATATAGAAAGCGGTTAGGGCTGCCACTGCCGCCCCGAGCGCGTAGAACAACGTGCTGGCGTGCAGAGCAGACGCCAAGATCTCATCCTTGCTCCAGAAGCCGGAGAGTGGTGGAATGCCGGCGAGGGCGAGCGCACCGACCAAGCATGTGAACGACGTGATACGCATTCTCGAATGCAGACCACCCATTTCCCGCAGGTCCTGGCGGTGGTGCAAGGCGTGGATCACGCTGCCCGCTGTGAGGAACAGCAGCGCCTTGAAGAACGCGTGAGTGCCCAGGTGGAAGATGCCTACCGTGACACCGCCGACCGCCAGCCCCAGCATCATGTACCCGAGCTGACTGATGGTGGAATACGCCATCACCCTCTTGATATCGTACTGAACTAGAGCGATGGTGGCCCCCATCACTGCGGTGATCACACCCACCCATGCCACCACGTCGAGTGCACCGGGTGCGGCGGCGAACAGGAAGTAGGTGCGTGCTACCAGGAACACCCCGGCTGCCACCATAGTCGCAGCGTGGATGAGCGCGGACACCGGAGTCGGACCTTCCATTGCATCGGGAAGCCACACGTGTAGGGGGAACTGCGCGCTCTTGCCCATCGCTCCGAAGAACAGCAGCAACGCGCAGAGGGTAAGGAAATCTCCACCCGCGAGCCAACCCACACCGATAGGGCCCGCTGCGATTCTTTCCTGCAACGCACCTAGTTCGAAGGTGCCGGCAGCGCCGCCTAGCAAGATCACACTGCCGAGCAAGCCGAGGTCGCCGAAGCGAGTGACGATAAAAGCCTTCTTCGCTGCGTTCGCTGGGGCAGGATTGCGGTACCAGAAGCCGATCAGCAGGTAGGAGCAGATGCCCACCAGTTCCCAGCACACGTAGATGAGCCACAGGTTGTCGGCGAGAACGAGGCCAAGCATCGCGGCTGCGAACAGACCCATGTAGGTGAAGTACCGTGCGAACCCGTCGTCGCCACGCATGTAGCCTATGGAGAACATTTGCACCAGGAAGGCGACGAACGTGACTACCAACACCATGGTAACGCTTAGGGCATCTATGGTGTAGCCTACGGTCAACTGAAAGTCACCGACCGCCAGCCAAGCCTGCATCTCTCCGCTCGGTCCATCGTGCAGTAAGCCTCCAAGCGTGAAGCATGACAGCACGACACTTGTTAGTGTTGTCAGCAGGACCGGCATCGCTGCTAGCGTTCCGTTGTCGCGCCGCGTGACGAAGAACAACGCCGTCACGAACGCACCAGCCAGCGGTAGTAGAGGGATGAGCCCCGCCAGTTCTCTCATGCCCTAGCCCCGCATCTCCTTCAAGTCTTCCACGTCGGCAGACCGGAACCGGCGAAACATGCTGAGAACGATGCCGAGACCGACGGCTACCTCACACGCTGCTACCAGTATGATGATCGTAACGAACACCGGCGCTTCGATACGGCCCACCCACCGATAGCGCCAGAACGCCAAGAAGTTGATGTTCGCCGCAGCAAGCATCAACTCGATGGACATCAGCAGCGCGATGGTGTTGCGGCGCGCGATGACGCCGAACAATCCCATGCTAAACAGCAACGTTGCTGCGATCAGCCAGTGCTGAAGCGGTATCCCTTCCAATCTTTTCCTCCGTGGGTGTTTTGTCGCGATTCGCCATAGCGGGGGCCTTCTCGGCACGCGCCAGGTAGATCGCGCCAACCAGCGCTGCTAACAGCAATAGCGATGCCACCTCGAACGGCAGTACGTACTCGCCGAGGAAGCCGCGACCGATCTGCTCCGTTAGGTCGGTCGGCACCGGCGGCAATGCCGCGCTAGTACTCATGCCCTCGGTTTTCGGCAACGCGATGACCAGGAATGCCAACGCGGTACCCGTGCCGAGTGGCCACATGCGCGAGTGCGCCCGCTGTTCGACACTCATCACTTCTCGCGTCAGCATCAGAACGAACAGCAGCAGAATGGGGATGGCGCCTGCATAGATGGTTAGCTGTATCGCGAACAGCAGATCGGACTGGAGCATTAGAAATAGACAGGCAACTCCTAGAAAGCATACGATCAGCCACAGTCCCGCGTGCACCAGGTTCTTCAGCAGGACCACTGCCGCTCCTGAAGCCAGCACCAATCCCACTATGCCGTAAAACAGCACGATCTCCATCAGTCCTTCGACTCCGCTTCATGACCTTCTGCCCGTGCCGCGCGCTTCTTCTCGGCTTCCTGCTCGAGCCGCAGCAGCGTCTCTTTGTTCAGTCGTACGTTGGCGTCGCCTCCCTGTGCGAGTGCGTCGATCGTCATCACGCACTGATCCCGCTGGTACGTCGCGAACTCGTACTCTTGCCCCATGTAGATGGCATCGAAGGGACATGCTTCCACGCAGAGTTCGCAGAACATGCACCGACCCAGATCCATCGTGAACTCGTCCACTCCGGCATCAGTTCCCTTCCCCACCTTGTGCATTGTAATCACGTCCGTCGGGCACGCTTGAGCGCACAGCGTGCAGCCGACGCAGTTGAGACGTTCCTTCTCTGGATTCCATTTGAGATAGAACATTCCGCGATAGCGAGGACTGACTCTTCGTCGCTGCTGCGGGTACTGCACGGTGACCTTGCGCGCACCGAAGTTGGCGAGCGTTACGCTCATGCCCTTCAGAATGTTCACGAAGCCGACGATTAGCGAGGTGAGTGCGGTCATCGTGCCGTCCCCCCGAACACCACCGCCGCAGCGGTCCAAAGAACAGCGATCAGGCCCATCGGCACTAAAACTTTCCACGCAAAGCCTAACAACTGGTCAATGCGCACTCTCGGCAGGGTCCACCGAATCCACATCAGGAAAAACACCCCCACGTAGCTCTTGGTTAGGAACCACAGCGCACCCCAGTTGCCACCGAGACCGTCCCATCCGCCGAAGAATAGCACGATACCCAGACCAGCAGCGAAGAACGTGTTCGCGAACTCCGCGAGGAAAAAGAACGCGAACCGCATCCCCGAGTACTCGGTGTGGAAGCCGCTCACGAGTTCGGACTCCGCCTCCGGAAGGTCGAAGGGAGTGCGGTTGGTCTCGGCCAACTGGCCGATGTAGTAGATGAGCGCGGCGAGCATGAGAGGCGGATGTAGGATGAACCAATTCGGCAGCGGGATTCCGAACAAGTATCGCACACCGGCCTGTGCCGCCACGATCTCTACGGTGTTCATCGAACCCGCGTAGAAGGTGACACAGAGCAGCGCGAGGACTATCGGAATTTCGTAGCTGATGAGTTGGGCAGCAGATCGCATCCCACCTAACAGCGAGTACTTGTTGTTCGTGCCCCAACCTGCCATGATGATGCCAGTGATTGCCATCGTGGAGGCACCAACGATGAAGATGAGGGCTGCGCTGAACTCTTGCACCAACCAGCTCTCGGCAAACGGCAGTACACTGAACACCAAGAACGTCGGTAGCAGCACTATGAAAGGGGCTAAGAGGAACAAGAAGCGGTCTGCTGCCGCGGGGACGATGTCCTCCTTGGCCATCAGCTTGATTGCATCGGCGAGCGTCTGCAGCGAGCCGTAGGGCCCGGTTCGCAAAGGTCCAACACGGCTCTGGATGAAACCTGCCACCTTTCGCTCCATGTAGATGAGTAGCAGGACCGAGACTTGGATGAATGTGATGATGATCGCGCCGTGCACGAACGCTTGCGCGTAGGGCATTCCTTGCAACACGGACGCCAACCACTCTTTCAACGATCCACCTCGCCGAGCACGATGTCCAGGCTGCCGAGTATCGCCACCACATCAGCCACCTTCTGCCCCAACACCAAATCGCGCAGGATGGTCAGGTTGCAGAAAGAAGGCGCTCGGATGTGACAGCGAACGGGATTTGCCGAACCGTCACTTACCATATAGAAGGAGATCTCTCCCCTCGGGCTCTCTACCAACGAATAGGCTTCACCGGCCGGTGGCTTCAGCACCTTCGGCGTCTTCGATCGGATGGGTCCTTCGGGCATTCGGTCGAATACCTGTCGCAAGATTCGAACGCTTTCGGTGATCTCTCGGAGCCGAACCCGATACCGCGCGAACACGTCACCAACATCCTCGGTGACCACTTCGAAGTCGAGTTGGTCATACACCTCGTAGGGCCAGAACCGGCGCACGTCATGCGCGACGCCAGAGCCCCTGAGCGTCGGCCCGGACAAGCCATAGGCTATTGCCATCTCTGGTGGGATCACACCCAATCCCTCGGTGCGTGAGCGGAAGATGGGGTTATCCGAGAGCAGGCGTTCGTTCTCTTCCTGGCGCCTTATCAGGTGCTCACAGAACTCCAGTACTCCGGCATCCCAACCGTCCGGCATGTCCGCGGGCAGGCCTCCCACTCGGACCCAATTGTAGGTGAGCCGCGCGCCGGTAATAGCCTCCAGTAGTTCCAGGCACAGCTCGCGTTCGCGGAAGGCATACAGCAGCACGGTCGTTGCGCCTATGTCCGCTCCGAAAGTGCCGAGGAACACCAGGTGACTGGCGATACGGTTGAGCTCCATCAAGGCCACGCGTAGGTAGCTGGCTCGCTCGGGAACTTCGATGCCTGCGAGGCGCTCGATGGCCTGCGCACATGCAAGGTTACACGAAAGGGCGGAGAGGTAGTCCAACCTGTCCGTGAAGGGAATGAAGTGAGCGTACGGTCTGCGCTCTGCAAACTTTTCCAGACCACGATGTAGGTAGCCAATCACCGGCTCGCACTCGATCACCTCTTCGCCGTCGAGCGTAAGTATGAGCCGCAGCACCCCGTGCGTCGAGGGGTGCTGCGGACCCATGTTGATTACCATGCCCTCGGAGACGATCTCGCGCGTTTCGAGGGTAGTGGGTGCCTCGTTCACTTGCCACCTCCCACCGGGTCCGCAGGTTGCGGACCTCGGAGAGGATCGCCGCTCGGAACGGAGACGTAATCCTTTCGGAAGGGATGACCCTCCCAATCTTCCGGTAGCAGAATGCGCGCGAGGTTGGGGTGTCCCTCGAAGCGTATGCCGAACATGTCGAAGACCTCACGCTCGTGCCAGTTCATCCCGGGCCACAGAGAGGTTGACGTTGGCACGACGGGGTCCGCTCGTGACAGAGACGTGTGAATCAGGAGCGACTGCCGGCGTTCTAGCGACGCAAGCCGGTAGACGAGGACCATCTGCTCGCCAGTGTCGTAGGCGGTCAGCATCGCGGGATACGTCATCGGAGGGTCCAACTCGTCGCGGGCGAAGCGAAGCAGGTCCGGCAGGACATCCAGCGTTACGGTGACCCTGGCATCGCGTCCAGTCCATTCAGCTGCCGATATTGCATCGCCAAAGCGTGCCTGCAACTGGGGAAGGAAGCCTAGGTCCGCGGTCTCACTCATGCTTGGATCACGATGGGCTCTGGTCTGGCGGACGGGTCTTCGACATCGCGGACGAGCGACTCATTGCTGATTCGCTCCTGCAGCATCAGCAGACCGTGGATCAGGTTTTCGGGCCGCGGGGGACAGCCGTAGACGTATACGTCTACAGGCACGATGTTATCCACGCCCTTCACGATGGTCTCGGAGTCTCGGTACGGTCCGCCGGCGCTTGCGCAGCCTCCCATCGCCACCACGTACTTGGGTTCCGGCATCTGCTCGTACAGACGTCGGATGAGCGGAGCCATCTTCACAGAGACCCATCCCGCTACGATCATCACGTCGGCCTGTCTCGGCGTCGCGCGGAATAGGATCCCGAACCGATCGAGATCGTAGTGAGACGCTGCCGTCGAGATCATTTCGATGGCGCAGCAAGATAGTCCGAAGGTGAGTGACCACATCGAGGACTTGCGCGCCCACTTGAAGATCTCGTCAATCGGGCCGACAAGGATGCTTCCGCCCGGCACTTTTACCAGCATGTCGCTGAGGTTGCTCATCCGACTACTCCCACTCTAGTCCTCCCACCCTCCAGGCGTAGAACCATCCGGCGACCAAGATCGCCACGAATACCAGGATCTCCACGAAGACCACGACTTGCATTCCTTTAAGCATGGATGAGGCGATCACGGCTACGGGAAAAAGAAACGCAGATTCCACATCGAAGAGCACGAAGAGCAGCGGAAAAGTGTAGTAATGAAAGTTCATCTGGCGCCATGCGGACGAGAACGGTTGTGGGCCGCACTCATAGGCCTCCAGCTTCACCGGCGTGGGGTTCGACGGCCTCAAGAGACGCGAAACAAAGAGGGTCGTCGCAATAAACGCCAACCCCATCACCGTGAAAACGATCAGCACGATCAGCATTTTTGCCGGCTCTCCGATGAGAAAAGTAATGGTTGCTAAGGACTTCTGCGGAGCCCTCGTCACTCCTTCCAATAATCGTCCGAACCCCATCGCAGCGAAGTGGCCAGGGCCCATGGGACCTTTGCCTGCTTAGTTGCGCAAAAAAGCACGAATCCCCTCGGGCAGGTTCGCGCTCATGCTATACTGAGTTGGGCGCGCGCTCGATAATTAGAGGTGGTAAGGGACCGCCTCAGAATGTTGCCTCTTCCGCCCGCAAGCCCATGTCGGTTCCCGGCTCAGGCCCCGGATCTCGCCTGTGGGGGGCGGACGGGTTTCGAGACCGTCATCGGAGCGAACCGAGGGGGGAATAGAACGATGGCCAGGCTAATCACCGAAGACTGCATCGCCTGTGGGCTGTGTCAGCCCGAGTGCCCGAATGACGCCATTGTCCTCGACGGGACCATCTACGTGGTACGCGAAGAGCGATGCACCGAGTGCGTGGGCTTCTACGACAGACCTCATTGCGCCGAGGTCTGTCCCGTGGACGGCATCCAGGACGATCCCAACCGACGTGAGACGTCTGAAGAACTGATGGCGAAGGCTGTCCAACTCCACCCGGAACGGTTCCCGCGCGACTAACTTCGGAGAGGAACGCTACCGCCGCAACGATAGGGAGGAACGATAAGCATGTCCAACTCGAACGAGTCTCGATTGCCCTATCGAGACGAACTAGGTTTCTGCAACATCTCCATGGTGGCGTTGGGCGGGGATGGAGCCAATTCGCTCGGCAAGATGCTGTTCGACACGGCGGTTCAGGTGATGGACCTGGACGGCGGGTACGACGCGGCATACGGCTCCGAGAAGAAGGGCACTCCGACCTCCGTCTCGGTGAAGCTGTGTGAAGTAGGCACGCCCGTGCGGCAAGTCGGACCCACGAGGACCCCGCACATTCTGGTCGTCTTTCGCGAGCACCTGATCCAGGCAATGCGCCTGAATGAGGGACTCCAGGAGAACGCAACGGTGATCGTCAACACCCGCCTGACGCCGGACGAAGTGCGTGAACGCTTGAAGCTGCACAGCGGCCGCATTATCTGCTTGGACGCGACAGAGATCGCCACGAGCACGAAGTCGCGCATCAACATCCCGCTCTTTGCGCTGTTAGCCCACACGCTGGGCTTCTCGGACGACAAGATGAAGGAGATGATCGCCGGGCAGTGGCCGAAGCTGAAGGATGCGAACTTGGCGGCCTACGAGGCGGCTGCTACGCACAGCGTGTTTGCCTCCTACCCAGCGGACGGCAAGTATCCGCTCGTGCCCGTAGACTACGACCGCAAGCCCGACATCGGCTATGAAAACCAGCAGATTGGTGCGGTCGTGGAGAACGTCGAGCACCTGAACATCCGCTCTACGAAGACGATGCGCGCGGGCCTCATACCAATCTTCGATGCCGCGGCTTGCATCCACTGCGTGAAGTGCTACTTCACCTGCCCCGACCCAGGCTCGGTGGTGTTCTCCGGGGGCCAGATGATCGGGATCGACTACGATTTCTGCAAAGGGTGCCTTCGGTGCATCTATGTCTGCCCGGAGACCAAGAAGGGCAAGGCGCTGACCCAGGCCATCGAGGCCGAGCATCTAGACCTGGTGGCAGAGAACCCAGCAGGAAGAAAGGAAGTGAAGACCGGTGACGCTGTTAACGCATAAGACTGCCGAACAGAAGGTGGCCGTCCTGAGTGGCAACTACGCCGCCGCCGAGGCCATCGCTGCAATCGGCTACGACCTCGAGGGCTTCTATCCGATTACGCCGTCCAGCGAAGTGGGGGAAGCGGTCGCCGCAAAGATCGCCAAGGGCGAGCTGGAAATGGTGTTCGTGCCTGCGAACAGCGAGTTGGCGGCCATCGGCGTGTGTACGGGCGCCGCTGCGGCAGGCGCGAGGGCCGTAGACGTGACCTCGTCGCAAGGGTTGCTGCTCAAGTTCGAGGAGTTGCCGGTGCTTTCCGGCCTGCGACTGCCCATGGTGATGAACATCGCCGCGCGCGCCGTGTCGGCCCCGCTGAACATTAAGTGCGACCACTCGGACTTCCTACACACGCTGGGTACGGGATGGCTGATCCTGCTCGCCAACAACGTGCAGGAAGTGTACGACATGAACATCATCGCGCTGAAGTGGGCAGAGCGCGTTAGCCTGCCGGCGATGGTGGTGTACGATGGCTTCTTCACCAGCCATGGAACCCGACGCATCGAGATCTTCGCGAACCGCGATGACGTGAAAGCATGGGTTGGACCGAAGCCTCCGCGCCCATCCATCTTGGACATCCATAACCCGAAAACCTTCGGGCCCTACATGAACGACGACCTGATCAACAACAAGTACCAACTACACCTGGCAATGAAGGAAGCCATGGAGGTTATCCCTGGCATCCTGGAGGACTACGCCGCGTTTTCGGGCCGCAAGTACGACGTCATAGACACCTACAGGATGGAGGACAAGCCGGAAACCGTGATGTTCTCTCTCTGCTCTGCGTCCGAGACCGTTTGCGATGCCGTGGACAAGCTGCGCGAGAAGGGCGAGAAGGTCGGCTCCATCTCGCTCCGCGTGCTGCGCCCCTTCCCTTCCAGGGAGGTCGCTGACGCGTTCAAGGATGCGAAGACGGCGCTTATAGCCGAACGCGCCGATCAGTACGGTGGCCCGGCCGGATGGGTCACCAACGAGATCGCCACTGTGCTACAAGAAAAGCGCAACCACTGCCGGCTGCTGACCCGTGTTTACGGTCTCGGGGGACTGATTTTCACCTGGCAGGATGCGGAGAAGCTGTTCGAGCAGGCCATGGCCGCGAACCGGGGTGAAGACGTGCCCAAGTTCGACTACTACGGCCACTGGCCAGGCTCGCCAGAGAAGCTGCCGCCGAAGCGGTTCGAACCGGAAGACCCGAATGACTTCGTGGTGAACGAAGGGCTGGGTGAGCGAGTAAACATCCAGACGCTTCGCACGCTGGCCTCGGACATGCCACATCGCATCGCGCATCCCCAATCCTGCCCTGGGTGCGGCGCGTTCGTGAACCTGGACATCTTCCTCTCGGGGATCGACGGGCCTACGGTCCTGCTGTTCAACACCGGATGCGGAATGGTTGTCACCACGGGCTTCCCGGACACGTCGTTCCGTGTTCCCTACATGCACAATCTGTTCCACAACAACTCGTCCACCGCGGTAGGCATCGTCGAGACGTACCGCCTGGCACGCTCCAAGGGCCTGATCACCGAGGAGACCACGGTTATCGCCGTAGGCGGCGACGGGTCGGGCGACATCGGCCTCGACCAACTTCTTAGCGCGGCCATTCGCAATCACCCGTTCATCTACTTCGAGTACGACAACAACGTGTATGCGAACACCGGCGCGCAGCTGTGCTACACGGCACCCAAAGGGTTGTTCACCACCACCTCGCCGGGTGGCAAGGGCTTCCACCATAAGGACATGATCGAACTGATGCGCGGCACACACTGCCGCTACATCGTGACCATAGCCGAGACGCACGTGGAGGATGCCATCCGCAAGGCGCGGAAGGCGCAGCAGATGGTGCGCGACGGCAACTTCGTGTTCGCCAAGTCCTTTTCCGCGTGCCCGCTCAACTGGGTGACACCCGACTGGTCCGGCCCGCAGATCGTGCAAAAGGCTCTGGATAGCTGCTTCTTCCCGCTACTGGAGATCGAGAACGGGATCACGAAGCTGAACTATGACCCCGAGGCGTTGGGGAAGAAAATCCCGGTGGACCAGCTGTTCGGCGAAATGGGCAAAGCCGGCGTGTACCTGCGCGGTGAGAACCATGCTCAGGAGATCGCGGACCTGCAGGCCGAGGTGGACCGCCGCTGGCGACGCCTGAAGGCGATGCACGAGGACCCGACGCTGTAACGCACCTCCCTCCTCCTTAGACCCGACAACCGCCGGCCCGGGCAACCAACTCCCCCGGGCCGGCTGCGGTTGGGCTGCGCGTCAAAAAGCGCAACACCGTAAAAGTACCTGGCAGGAAGAAGCCGTATGCTGGCAGAATGACCGTGTACGCCATTTCGCGAAGCGTCACTGGCGAAACGACAACGGAGGGTTCGTTCATGCGGACGATGATGGTCTCCTTCGTGACAAGAGGAATCGCGTTACTTGTAGTGCTATTCGCACCGAGCGCTGCCTTTGTCCGGGCGCAGAGCACGATTCCAGACCAGACGCCACAGACGCAGTGGCGAGCCGGGGGTGCCTTTACCGGCGGCGGACGCATGGCGCCGCCTACGCCGGTTATCGGGCAGCTCGGCAGCGAGTCGGGACCGGGTGCCGACTCGTACGCCTACGACGATGGCTTCAATCTTACCGGTCGGGCCGGGGTGACGTTCACCTACGACACCAACCGGCTGATGAGTGCGGGATCACGCACCTTCACCTACGACGCGTGGGGGAGCCTGGTTGCGAGCCACTCGAACGTGGCGAACGACAACCCCTTCCGCTGGAACGGGTCGGTCGGGTACCGGTACATCGCGCCGACCGGGCTGTACCACGCCGGGGCGAGGGAGTACGACCCCACGGTGGGCCGCTGGCTTCAGCGCGACCCCATCGGCATGTCCGGCGGCCACCCCAACCTTTACGCCTACTGCGCCAACAACCCTGTGGAAGCCGCCGACCCCGACGGCCTGCGCCACTTCGCGGCGTTGGGGCGGGCGAGCAATCTGTCCGATGAGAAGAGCTGGTGGGATTGCGTCGTGGGCGGTACCGAATGGCTCCTGAGCCTGCCGTGGAAGGCGCTGAAGTGGGTTCTGGGGTACAACCAGACGAAGCTGGCGCCTGGAACGGCTGGCTTCGAGGCGATCACGGGCGACCCGTACCGCGACGGTACCGAGGAAGGCGACGAACTTGCCGATCTGATGACCAGTACGGAAACGGGGCTCGTGCCATCGGACAAACGGCCGCGAGAGGCGCCGAGCAGGTCCTAGAGAACTACGTCGGGATCGGCGTCGGCCTCGCTGGGGCAGCAGCCGGTGGCGGAGGAGGCGGAGGGTGGCAGAGCCCGTTCAAAGGCAAGTCACCACAGGAACTGGATGAGATGTTTCGGAAGAAGGGGCTTGTCCCAAGAGGTCCTGATCCGGTCTCTGGACGAGGTGGCTACGTCAACCCAAGGTCTGGCTTCTCCTATCACCTGGATCCTGATCACGGTCCACCTCATGGCCCTCATGTGGATGTGAACTACCCTAGGGTCCCCGGGCAACCAAGGCCCGAGAAAGCGACGCTGGCCGATGCGGTAGTGGAGCAAGCCCGATGATAAGCGCAGAGATTGACGATTCACGGCCAGAACCCACGGCGTATCTGTTCTACAACGCCGATGGTGGACGCTTGCTGGCCGACACGCTCGGCGCGCTGGCAGTATCTGGCGGGGAGAGACTTCTGGGGAGTTCGGCGTTGGGCGCTGATGAGACCTGCGCTACGCCCCGCTGGGGGAGAAACAGGCTGATAGACGCCGTAATTCTGACAGCCACGGAGGCCACCACGGAGGACCACTACATCCTGGTCAGCCTGGCGGAGCGCACTGAGCTACGCATCGCTGCCGACTCGCGAGGGCTCGCGGTCATCCAAGGAGTCCTCCAAGGGCACTTGGCACGCGGAGTGGCCGATCACGATCATCTCATGGCTCATTCGTGGGGTGGATGGGACCTCTCAGACGGCCCCACACCGCCAGGACACACCTGGATCGGGATGCTGACGATGGAGTTTGTGCCGTGAGTGACTCCGGGACTCAGCGACGAACCTCTGTGCCTACTGCGCCAACAACCCTGTGGAAGCCGCCGACCCAGCCGGTCTGCGCGCGGCCACGCCGGCTCCGTGGTGGGCCGGACTTTGGACCACGGACGGGCCGGGCTACGACATGGAGGAAGTCGCCGACCTTGTCTCGCGGATCACTCCTAAGCCGAGGGACTGGTTCGACAACCTCACCGACTTCTTCGCGGGGATGGGGGACTTCCTGTCCATCGGCGCCACGGAGATCGTTAGGGACCTCGGAGGGCTTGGCGATGTGGTGGACACGGGCTCTGGCTGGTACATGGGCGGCCAGGTTGCCGGCGCCGGACTGTCGATCGGCATTGGCGGAGGATTCCAGGCTGGTGGTACCGCGTGGGGGCGTGGTGCCAAGCTCATGCGCTATCGCAATACTGGAGGTGGCGGCCTGAACTTCTACAACCGTGGAGAGCGAGTGTTCGCGGCAGACATCCACAGGTGGGTGCCGAAGAAGGGTGGACCTCCAGCGCCCTGGTGGAGGTGGCCGCACTATCACAGGGGATTCGAAGGACCGGGTGGCGCCATAGGCCGCCATCGACCATGGCAAGGGTGGTAAGGTAGTGCAACCGGAGCAACCACAGCCACCGTTTCGTGTGGAGTTCAGATACGACCCGTCCGATGCTGACACGTTGTACGATTCAGGCGATGAGCTGGCAATGGATCAGGAGTTCTTCGACTCGGACGATCCAGATTACCGGGTGTGGGATGGACTAGATAGACCTGCGCACGTAAAGGCCTGGGCGACCGAGCTGAAGCTGCTCGAGTTGTATGAAGACCCGCCCGCGCACTACACCGATCCGTCCTGGCGAGTGACCACCCCAGCACGCCAGAAACCCGGCTGTGCACTCCTTGGGAGTGGCATGGCGATCGGCTTCGTGCTGGCTTGGGTTGCACTTGCGTCACTGTCCTGACACGGGCTAGGGCTGGGCGCCTGGGCCCACACTGCTTCGCTCTGAGACAGATTGAACTAACACTATGGTGAACGACCGCACAGTCCTATTCGAGGTTCACGACAGCGCCGAGTTGGATCGACTGGCATCGCTGATCCACGATGGAGAGCTCGACCTAGTACCGGCGGCGGTTGATCGAGAGACCCGTCAGGCGACACTCCATGTGCACGTGGTGGTATAGGAAGAGGGGGAGCCCCTAAAGAGCAGCTGGTGGCCTGCCCCCTTCTTGGAAGACATCTTAAGGTGAGTCCTCCCGCGTTGGTGATGATTGTGGCACGGAGCGTGTTGGAGAGAGGGAGGGCGTAGCCCGACCGAGCTCCAACACGCGTGGGGGAGCCTGGTTGCGAGCCACTCGAACGTGGTGAACGACAACCCCTTCCGCTGGAACGGGTAGGTCTGCCATCGCTCAGTGCTTAGCGCCAGCGCGCAGTGCAGCTACTCGAATGACACCTCGTAGTCTAGGCGTTCTATCGAGTTCTTGATCTTGCCGGCGATCTGGTCGAAGTCTATCAGTCGCACTGCCCAGCGGTAGGTGTATGAGCCGTCCGGGTTGGGATCGCAGTACCAGGTTCCTCGCCATCCGAGCGGCGCCGGGGGAGTCTGGACCTGCTCCACACTCGTGACACGGCGGCGCGACGTGAGTTCCGCGGTGACATACATCTGCTCGAGGTTGTAGCCCTGCCCGCACCAGTCGGACAGCGCATACGCTCCCGCGCCACGAATCACGTACAGATCCTTGTCCGCCCACTCCTTCCAGTCCGAGGGAGGAGTGAACTTGACAGGCCACCATTGCTGCGGCGCGTGAACGGAAATTGTGTGACCCGCCACGGCCACGTGCGCCGGCCGCGAGCGCGGCTTCGCTGGCAGGTGCATAACGAAGGCAGGGTCGCCGAACAGCGAGTGTATATGTAGAGAGTAGCGATAAATCCCATCGGGACCTTCCTTCAGGTCCAGTACTGCTAGTATCGTACTGTTCACCGCACGCCTGTGAGCCTGACCGATGGGGGCACCTGCTAAGACTCCGTTCCAAAACTCCTGACGTCCTGGCTCAGCCTCGGCTGGGATCTCCCTTGTCGCCCCACGGAAAGCGACCGCCCCCTGCCGAAACAGGCGCGCAACGACCGATCGATAGTCCGGCTCGCGATCGATGCATGCCGTGCCGCACCCGCCCGACTCGACGACCGCAGGGGCCATCAGCACCGTCGCGTCCCACGAGAAGGTGCTGCCCAGGCCACGCCACCAGGAGTGGCTGGCATGACTCATCACGGCGCAGTTGGCCAGAGGCGAGTGCTGGCTGAAGCTCTGTGCGCGGACGCCAGGGCTTCCGTCGGCGGGAGGGTCTACCCACGCTAGGTCCTCCTCCGTGTGTACGTAGCTTGCGTCGAAGCCGACGTTCTCGAACAGCCCTTTGTAGGTGGTCTCCCACTCGGCCTGACATGCCCGGTCCTGCCACTCAGGACTAAGCAGGTCGCGGTAGGTCAGGACGCGGCTGGCGTAGAGCGTCGCAAGCGACACGTTCTCGGCGATGACCCTCCCCACTCCTATCTCGGCAAATGGATCTTCATCGGCGTTGGCATAGGGCAGGTCGGACGCCTGCTCCTCGACCACTGCTCCGTGACCGATGATGGCCTGCGGAATGGCATCCGGGAATCCGACTAAGCAAAGGCTCTCTGGTGGTGCTCCCAGCGCGCGGTAGAAGCGGCGGAGGTCGCTACAGAGTTGCTCTGCGGTCGGCCAAGTTAGGTGCACATCAGTCTTGCCAAAGCTGGTGCGCGTCCCGAGGGAGATCGCGTAGGTCTTCCCGCCAAGTTGGACCGTGTCACCGGAAGCGAACGGTCCTTCCCCCACCTGGCCGAACAGCCCATCTCGATTCGCATCGAGCGATAGGCGTAGATTCCGCTCTTCGGGCTCACCCATCAGGACGTACGGGTACGTCTCTCGATCAAGCACGATGGTGCCTGACTTGGCGGGTGCGACAGATCTCGGGACGCCATCCGGAACCGCTCCGTCAAGTGCGAAGGATCGGGCTGCTCGCTTCCAGCGAACGTCATACGTGAGAGGAACGACGAGGCCACCGCGCCCAGCCGCCAGTAGGGCCCCTGCCAGCGAGAGCTTCCTGATTACCGTTCGGCTTCGGTCCTCTGGATTGACGGCGGCCAGATACCGGACCGCGAGCCCACGCGACCGCATCCACGCGGCAACGTCCAGCGCGTTCCGCAAAGTGGTGAGCTTCCAAGCCCGACTGCGCACCAGACTCTGGTCCAGTCCCACTGCGATCACCTCACGCACATCGAGCCTCGCCAGTTCCTCGACCGTCGCGTCGGACACACCCTGCCGCCGGGAGAACAACAGCGGTGACCTCAAGAGTGAGGCGAGCGGAGCGGCCACGAGGGCCGAGGCGTAATCGTCTTCTGAGCAGACGACCGCCATGCGACTCGTCTTCCAGTACGCGCTGCTCAGGGCCAGAGCCGCTTCCTCGGCAGACTTGGCTAGGATCGTGCGCGCCTTGCGCGCGCCGAGCACTACATCGGCGTGCCCGTCGGCGACGAGAACGACTCTGTCGGGGCGGTACCTTCGCGCATAGTCCTGTATCTCGGGCCCGATCTGGAGCGACGCATCCAAGGCAATTACGGACGGCGCTCCGTCGTTAGCCACAGTGGCTGCTGGCACGGCGGCGAGGAAAACCATGTCCTTCCAGGTCGGCGAGGCCGACAGAGGAACGAGGATCGTGGTGTGTGGCCCCGACAGTGCCCAACCCGCAGACCACGATAGCGCAATCAGACCTGAGACGAGGAAGAGGATCGGGAGCGATCTGAGGCGTCCGGGTCCGTTCATGGCCCCATTGTACAGGGCGACCACTAAGATACGTGAGCTGGCAGCCCTTGTTCTACGTGCAAAAACACTTCGGCTGCTGACCTAGCGCTGCCGAGAGAATCGCGGCAGCGGCAGCCGAAACGTGTGCGCATCATGCCAATGCAGGCGCTGCGGGCGGGCCTGTATAGTCACGCAGATGCCGCAAAGAGATGGCCAAGATCGCGAGGCTTGCGCAGGGAGTGCCCGTTGTCGCCGAACACGTGTAGCTCGCACGGGCAGCATAGCCAGACGTGGGGACGGGACATAGGCAGGAGGGCGGATGCGTGAGGTGGCTGCCAGCGACCTGCCGGCACCCCATGCATCCGCCCTGCTGCGCTGCGCTAGGCCTAGCCCTGCACCTTCGCCAACATGTGGTCAATGACATGCTTGTGTTCGCGCTGAGGGCTGAACATGATGATGTCCGCGTCCGCATCTACCCTCACGTTGTGCCCGGGAGCCCAGTAGAAAAGGTCGTTCTGTCTAACCGTCTCCTTCGCTCCACTCGCGTCAGTCGTGGTGATCTGACCACGGAGCACGAAGCCCCAGTGCGGGCACTGGCACGCGTTGCCGTCCAATCCCTCGAACAGCGCGGTCGTATCCACGCCCTCCGAGAGACTGAAGTACTCGGCACTGATCTTGCCGTAGCCGGAAGCGTCACCGAAGTCCATCCGTTGTCGGACCACGGCTCCTGGAATCTCCATCGTCACTTCCACGTCGCGCATGGAAACGTGCATCGTCTTACCTCCTAAGGTTGCAAGGGATGCTTCGACTGATGAGGTACGTCCGCCGTCGCATCCCGACGAAACGATAGACCCCCGATGCTCAAGTGGTGACGCCTCGCGGCGTCTAGTCCGGCTGAGACCGGTATGTGGCGAAGGATTACCGATAACTACTCTGGCTGGCCGTTCCCCCCGGCGCCCCCGCATCGGTAACGACCGCAGCCAGGGCACCACAATACCCGAAACAGAGGGTCAGAAGGGATGGCCGGATGCACACTCGCAACGTCCACCATTCCCAGTGGCCAGAGTAGCAGCAGATCCAGCGATCCGCACGCGCTACGGAGTAGCGTCCAGTCGCTCCAGCACCATGTAGGCAACGACGGGCGCGGGGACATCTGTGTAGCCGGCGAGTCGTTCGATAAGTCTGGCCATGTTTCGCTCGCCCAGATCGTCCAGATCTCCCTGCTCTCGTACGGCGGCCACGATCACATTCAGTCCATCGACCAGCAAGCGGGCTCGGTTCTGAGGCAAGGCCTTGTTCGGCACTGCTGCGTTGAGGCGTGATAGCTGCTCGTAGCTCGACTCCCAGGCCTGTTGGCGAGCCTTCGATTCAGTGGAGCGCTGATACTCCTTCTCCTGCAGGTCCTTGACGTGCTCGGCTTTGGTCTTGATGAGCTCCCAGTCGGCAATGGAATCGCCGCCGATGATCTCGACCTGGACTTCCTGCTTAAGGACGTCGGAGAGGTTTCGTTCTA
Organism: Fimbriimonadia bacterium; assembly: GCA_039961735.1. NCBI lineage: Bacteria > Bacillati > Armatimonadota > Fimbriimonadia > Fimbriimonadia bacterium. The sequence goes on along the minus strand of JABRVX010000009.1, from coordinate 57,029 downwards.
TGGCGCGCTTGCTGGGGGTGGACCGGAGATGGCCGACGAGGTTTGATTGCTGCGCGGGGACACCCAGCACCACCAAGTCGCCTTCCATGGTGACCGGCACCACCATGTCCAGAGCCTGCCACAAGGTCCTTCCCGTGACCGCCGTCTTCACTTTTGGCAGTGCCACTCGCCAAGCTCCGATCAAGTCCGCCATGCAACCTCCACTTTCCGTGCACACCGCGCCAAGTCCTGCGCCGCAAGATTATGGCCCAACGGCGGCACATTGGGCCACAAAGACGTGGGAGGCTGGACCATCGGTCCAGCCTCCCTGCGCCCTTGCAGCCGTGTGATCAGGCTAGTCGCCGTGAAGTCCGAGGTTCGTGAGCACGAGGTTCATGTCGTGCAAGTCCATAACGCCATCGCCGTTGAGGTCGCTAGTCTGCTTGCCGAAGAAGTACATGACCTTGGCGATATCGGAGAAGTCCACGTCGTTATCGCCATCCGCGTCGCCGCCGAGCAGGGAGACGTACAGCCCCTCGACGCCGGAGCCCGACGTGTCCAGACTGGCGATTCGCTTCTGGAGGAAAGTCGGGGCCGAGACAGTCACGTCGAACACACCATCGGGCAGCATCACCGAGAACTGGCCACTGGCGTTGGGATAGGCATTGACCGCGCCCATGTCCCAACCCTGGTTGGCTTCTCGAACGTGGAAGGTGAGTTGGACGTTCGCCAGATTCCCGACGTATTGGCTGAGCGCCACGGTGCCGCTCACTGGCCGATTGCACGGCATGGAGACAGTGGTATCTACCCGCTGCAGCGCGTTGGGCGTCTGCCAGAGTACCCATCCGCGATTGTTCATCGTGACGCCACTACTTGCAGGGCGGTTCGGACCGAGGACCGATCTCGACAGGTTGAAGTCGTTGACGAAGATGTCCTGCACCGCGTCCAGGTTTCTGCCGGAGCCGAACCACAGCAAGTCACCGGCGTCGTTGAGGGCGAGCGGCCAAGCCTCTCGGTCGAGTCCGAGAATGGCTGCGCTGACGTTCCGATCTCCCAACCACACGTCGGAGATGCCTTCACCGTTCGTCAGGTAGGCAACCCAAGCGACTTGGTCGTTCTCGTTGAGTAGAACCGAACGCGCGACGGTGTTGGCACCGACGAGGGGAGCACTGATGTCGGTGGCGTTCACGAACGCGTGCTCTTTCTTGGAGGTGTTGTCACCGCGCCCGAACCAGATAATGGTACCGCGGTTATTGATCGCGACAGAGGTGGCAAGTCGAGTGCCCGTGAGTATGCTTGCTGTGAAGTTCGTCGAGTCTACATAGACGTCGCGGTTGCCGCCAGTCGAAGATCCGAAGCCGTGCCAGACCACTTGTCCGAGGTCGTTTATATCAGTGGGCAGGGTGTTCCTAGTGGCTCCTAGGAATCCGCTCAGCAACTGGGCATTCCTGTAGGTGTCCAGGTTCGTGGAACCTGACCTCTTACAGTACCATGCGATGCCAGCCGGCGACGCTGCGGCTGCCCTGGCCCATTCCAGGTCGGGAACCCAAGTTCCACTGACGTCGGTGGTGTTTAGGAACACGCGAGACCTGTTGTCGCCGCCGGTGAGCTGGCCATATCCCCACCATGCAGGCAGACCGTCGTAGATGCCGGCTGCCAATGCGAAGCGGTCGGCTCCCAGGAGGTCAGCCGAAATGTTGACCCCGTTGTAAACGACGTCCTGAGTGTTGGTAATCGGGTTCTGAACGGAGTACAAGAGCGATCCGTCCTCACCGAAGACGGCGCTTCCGATGAAGCCTGGGGTCTCGGCGATCTTGGCCGAGAGGAAGGTGACTTCGTCCGCAGCAGCCGTGGCTGCTAAAGCGAGAGGAAGCAAGGCAACGATTGGGCGAACCTGCATACGCTCCTACCTTTCCGGCACGTAGTGTAATTCAAGCTCATCCAGAAGATGGGAACGTTGCCGCCTACCTAGGACACACAAAGTTAGACCCAGCCCCGCAGCGCCGGAGTCTATCAGTATTCTACACCAGACTCCGCCGATTTGCCAGCACTTCTGTCGGTTTGCGCCCCAAAATCGGTGCAAGCTTTTCAGTTCATGTCGTCGGGGTCCTTCGGAAAGTCCGAGAAGGGCGGCGGAGCGGACATGATGTCGTAGGGTAGGCGACCCGCGCTTGGACCGGTATCATCGGTGAGCGGCAGGAGCAACTCTACGCAAGTACGCACCGCGACCGCCACGACGCGCGCAAGCTCCCCTTCCAGTGAAAGCTCGCGGCGCCCTTCACGAGCCAACTCCCTTCGAACAAGGTCCTCCAGGATGTCGTAGAACTCACGCGACTTCGTGATCCGGAGCAGTTCTTCCCTGCTGAACTCCGGCAAAGGGTCCCAATACGCCATCGGCACTCCTCCTTCCTTGGAGTATCTGGGTGTGCTTCTTAGCGCATATTGATAGACACTGGCGCAAATACTAGCAAAGATTGTCTGAAAAGTCAAGCGCGGTCTGGGAACGGACGGCCTACGTGCGGGCGGAAAACCAAAAGAGCCTGATGCAACTATCGTGGGATAAATTCTGTTTATGAGATTGGCTGGCTCGCAACTTGCTTTAAAGTGAGTGCGATGGAGGTTCGACGAAACGAGATGAAGGTTCCGCGGGGATTCACGCTGATCGAGTTACTGGTCGTGATTGCGATAATTGCCGTTCTGGCGGCGATCCTGTTCCCTGTGTTCGCCAAAGCCAGAGAGCAGGCCAAGACGACTGCCTGTCTGTCGCAGATGAAACAGCTCGCGCTTTCGGTGGACATGTACGCCGACTCACAAAACGCTGCCCTACCACCATCTTCCAACTATGGAGCCCCGACCACCGATCCTAAGAGAGTCTGGCCTCCTTTGGTGCAGCCGTACGTGAAGGACAAGTCGGTGTTCCTCTGCCCCGCGGCCGAGCGCGCTGCGTATGCCGCCGATTGGGACTCGCGCTCTTGGCAGCCGATTGGCTACAACTCCGCAACCGCCTACGATCCGACGGGTTGCGATCCGGCCGAGCAAGGCCATCGTGGCTGCGAGGGCTTCATCAGCATCGTCCGACTGCCAGTCTTGAAGGAGCCGGCCAGGATTCCGCTCTTCGCCGACACTCCGCACGGCCCACGTCAGCAAAAGTATCGCGCCTATGTCTTCGACCCGTATAACGGCAACGACCATCCGACGGAATGGGGGCTGGGACTGCCGCTGGTATCCGACCGCGACCTCGTCATCGAGTTGAACGACCGACTGCCGAGCGAGTTGAAACCGGTCTACTGCCGCCACGGTCGTACTGGCAAGGACGAGGGCAAGACGACTATCATCTTTGCCGACGGGCATGCGAAGCAGTACAGCGCAGCTTCGATCCTCGCGATGGATAAAGGAGCGAACCTGATCTGGCGGTTCCGCTAGGCAGCCAACAAGGCTCCCTCGCCCACGCCACTCGCTGCAGGTAGAATCCGTCTCGACATGAGATGGCAGATACGACTTGCGGTTCTCGGGGTGTCTTTGGTTGTGCTCGCCACCGCCCAAGACAGAGCATCTTCACCCAACACACGCGGTGAGGGGCCGGTTCTTAGCACGCTGATGCTCGACACGGGACCCGGCAGCTTTCGGGCCGAAGGCGAGGGGACGATCGTGATCGACTCCTTCGGCGGCGTCGCCACGGTTTTCGTGAGCGGACTAGATGGGGCCAACAAGTCCATTCGCGTTGAGGGCTTGCGGCGTGAGTACGACGATGGTAGCCGGGTCTGCTTTCACGGGTCCGGACGGGTGGTGGTACGGGGCAAGTTTCGCGCAGTGAACTGGATGGGCAACCGCATGAGAGGCTCCTACACCGGTAAGGGAATGATCCGTCTCTATGGTGACCTCGACAAGGATCTGAAGACTGGCCTCGTCTGGTATCCGGGCTTTCGGGACGACAAAGGCAAGCAGATTATCGAGAACTGGGAGACGTTCGGTAGAGAGTTCCACGTTCCGATGCCGAAGGACTACAAGCCGCGCGAGGCCATGGGCACCCCGCAGCTCCTGGACACCTAGAACCGGTCGTACAGGTCAAGGTAGACTTCGGATCACTTCATCGAATCATCGAAACGGCCGTGGTGTGGTGGGATATCCGGCCACCAGCGGCCTCAAGGAGGATCCGCTACATGGCGAGTGTCGGGCAGGTGGTCCAAGTGATGGGCCCCGTCGTAGACTGCCGGTTTCCTGCTGATCAGCTTCCCGAGATTCTGAGCGCCGTCGAGATTGGCGATGCCGACAATCCCCTCATCTGCGAAGTTGCGCAGCACTTAGGAGACGACATCGTCCGTACCGTCGCGATGTCCAGCACGGACGGGCTAGTGCGAGGGATGGACGCTCGCGATACGGGCGGGCCTATCAAGGTGCCCGTCGGCCCGCAGACTCTCGGACGCGTCTTCAATCTCGTGGGGAAGCCTGTGGACGACGGTGGGGCTGTCCAGGCAGTGGACTACTACCCTATCCACCGGCCCGCCCCCAAGTTCGAAGACCAGAACGTCAAGACTGAGATCCTGGAGACGGGGCTGAAGGTTGTTGACCTGCTCACCCCGTTCAACAAAGGAGGCAAGATCGGCCTGTTCGGCGGCGCGGGTCTGGGGAAGACGGTTCTAATCCAGGAGTTAATTCGCAATATCGCCACGGAACACAGCGGCGTCTCGGTGTTCGCGGGTGTCGGAGAGCGTACGCGCGAGGGCAACGACCTGTGGTTGGAAATGAAGCACGCGACCTTCAAGGATGTCGAGGGCAAGGAAGCGCGTGTCATCGACAAGACAGCCATGGTGTTCGGCCAGATGAATGAGCCGCCGGGTGCTCGCCTCCGCGTCGGCCTCACTGCCATCACAATGGCCGAGTACTTCCGAGACGTCGAAGGTCAGGACGTGCTGGTGTTCATAGACAACATCTTCCGCTTCGTGCAGGCGGGCTCCGAGGTTTCCGCGTTGCTCGGGCGAATGCCCAGCGCCGTCGGCTATCAGCCTACGCTGGCGACCGAGATGGGTGCCCTGCAAGAGCGCATCACGTCCACGCTGAAGGGCTCGATCACCTCCGTTCAGGCCATCTATGTTCCGGCGGACGACCCCACGGACCCGGCACCCGCAACGACCTTTGCTCACCTGGACGCATACGTGTATCTGGAGCGAAAGATATCGGAGAAGGGCATCTACCCGGCGATCGATCCTTTGGCATCTACCTCGAAGAACCTGGACCCACGCATCGTGGGTGAGGAGCACTATCAGGTCGCGCGCGCCGTTCAGCAAGTGCTGCAGCGGTATCGCGACCTGCAGGACATCATCGCCATCCTCGGCATTGACGAGCTTTCGGACGAGGACAAGATGCTCGTGGCTCGTGCCCGCAAGATCGAGCGTTTCATGTCGCAGCCGTTCTTCGTTGCCGAGCAGTTCACGGGCAACACGGGGCGTTACGTGAACGTCGGTGATACCGTGCGAGCCTTCAAGGAGATCGTCGAAGGACATCACGACGATGTTCCCGAGCAGGCGTTCTACATGTGCGGCGGCATTGAGGACGTGCACGAGAAAGCGGAGAAGCTCCGGGCGGCGAAGTAATGGCAACCACCTTTCGTCTCTCGATAGTAACTCCGGAACGCACGGTGGCAGATGAGCCGTGTGTGTCGCTGATTGCACCAGGCCGGGACGGCTACCTCGGCGTAATGGCTGGGCACATCCCACTGATGACGGAACTCAAGATCGGTCGCTTGACGTACACACGGGCAGATGGCGTGGCGGTCCGGATGGCCGTTGGCGGAGGGTTTATGCAGGTGGACGGCACTCGCACCATCGTTCTGGCCGACACCGCAGAGATTGCCTCGGAGATTGACCCCGATCGGGCACGCGTGGCCCTAACCGAGGCTCGCGAACGACTGGCACAGCTTCCCGCTGGGGATCCGAAGGCGAGGGAGTATCGCGCTGCACTGGAGCGCGCCGAGAATCGACTCAGGATATCTGAGGAGCTGTGAGTGCTTTCTAGGAGACATCTGAGACGTAGAACAGTCTAACAATGCGTCTCTCGCGACCATCGTATTAGAGGAGAGGGAAGCATAGACGTACTGCGCGTGATACGCATGTTTCTCGTTGTCACCTGTATGATCGCAGGCGGCATCCTCGCATGGACGTACGGCACGGACGTTCTGATGACGATCGCGCGCTCGCTCAATGTGCCGGCCGAAGAGATGGAAAGCTATCGCACCTGGACCGTGCATTCCGGCCTGACGATGGTGGGAACCTTGGCGGGTGCAATCCTCGGCGCCGAAATCTCCATCTTCCTGAGCTACCTCGGGCGGCAGATGGAGGAGATGGAGACCGAGGAGAAGGTCAACGCCATCATAGGGATTTCCATTGGCATTCTCATCTCCTTGGCTTTCTACCCACTCCTACTCAGGATCAACGTCGTCGGCCCGTTCCTCGCCATGCTGGTGACGCTCGTGTCCGTCTTTCTAGTTGTCGCGGGCGTGAACAGCGTGAAGGAAGGGCTTCCCTGGTCGAGCAAGCCGGCATCACGGCGCCGCAACATACACATTCTGGACACCAACGTGATCATAGATGGACGGATCGGCGAGATCGTCAAGACCGGCTTTCTGTCCGGCCAGATCTACGTCCCGGGCTTCGTGCTGGACGAGTTGCAGGCCATCGCAGACTCCTCAGATCCCTTACGCCGTGCTCGCGGGCGCAGAGGGCTCGACATCCTGAACGCCATGCAGAAGGAACAGAACGTCGAAGTGCGCACGCAGGATCGCCTCGCTCCACCTGCGGGCGACGAGGTCGATGCCCGACTCGTTCGGCTTGCCAAAGCGATGAACTGCGACGTGGTGACGAACGACTTCAACCTGAGCAAGGTGGCCGAGTTGGAAGGCGTGAAGGTGCTGAACGTGAACGACCTGGCGCTGGCCATGAAACCCAACGTGCTGCCAGGAGAGACGATGACGGTCACGATCCAGCGCGAGGGAAAGGAACTCGGCCAGGGCGTCGGCTACCTGGACGACGGCACGATGGTGGTGGTAGAAGGCGGGGCCGACCTACTCGGGCACACCGTGCCGGTGTGCGTCACCTCGGTCATCCAGACGGTCGCCGGCAAGATGATCTTTGCGGCGCCCGACCGCGAACAGAACGGAGACGGCTACGATGTACGCGGTTCTTCTGGCAGGCGGCAGCGGCGTTCGATTTAGCGGAACGGGCGACAAACTGTGGACCACCATTCGAGGGCGCCCGCTTTGGCTTCATGGTGCGCTTGCGCTGGCCGAACATCCCGCGATTGAAAACATGGTCATCGTCGCGCCTGGAAAACTAGTTGAGCGGTTCTCGACTATCGCCGCCTCCATTCCGCTGAGATCGCAAGTGGTCGCGGGCGGAGCCGACCGCCAGAGCTCATGCTTGAACGGACTGCGCGCACTGCCTGCTTCGGTCGAGTGGGTGGCCGTTCACGATGCCGCCCGACCGAACCTTAGGCGGGAGCTTTTGGACCGCCTGCTGGCACCATGCGATGCGGACGCCGTAGTCCCCGCCGTACCGTTGTCGGACACCGTGAAACGGGTGCATAATGGACGGGTGGTGGACACACCCGACCGGAGTTCGCTGGTTCGGGTGCAAACGCCGCAAGTTGCACGCGTGGCCTTGCTTCGCTCCGCACTGGAGGGGGCGAATGGGGTGTTCACGGACGAGGCTTCGGCAATCGAATCGGTGGGTGGAAGCGTGGCGGTGGTCGAAGGGGACCCGGAAAACCTAAAACTCACTGTTCCGGCAGACCTTGCGGCCCTGAGGGCCTGCATGGAGGGGACGACGGCACGGGTGAGAATGGGTTTCGGCTACGACGTGCATCGGCTGGTGGAAGGCAAGCCACTGGTCCTGGGTGGCGTGCACCTCCCGTTCGAGATGGGCCTGGATGGTCACAGCGATGCCGACGTCCTGACCCACGCCGTCTGCGACGCACTCTTGGGCGCAGCGGGGATGCCGGACATCGGACGGCTATACCCGAACACCGACGAGCGGTTCCGGGGCGTCGACTCGCAGTCCCTGCTAGCCGACGTGCGAGAACGGCTAACAGGCGAAGGCTGGGTTACCGAGAATATTGACTGCACGGTAGTGGCGGAGGCCCCTCGCTTGGCAAACTGGATTGGCGAGATGTGCGAGAGGCTAGCAGAAACGCTGCGGGTGGACCCCTCGGCCGTGAATGTGAAGGCCACCACCAACGAAGGGCTGGGTGCGTTGGGTGCTGGACTGGGCATTGCGGCGTACGCTGTCGCCACGATCCGTGCAAACAGGGAGGAATGAACGATGGAGATGTTGCTTCGGTCCGTTGGTAAACCCGTTCCCAATCATGCAAGGGAATATGCAGGACGAAAGCTGAGAAAAATCGAGAAGTTCTTTCACAAAGTGGGCGCTGTCGAGTTCGTGTACGACGAGCTGCGGGGGCAGCACTCGGTCGAGTTCACCGTGGATGCAGACGGATACTTCGTGCGGGGGGGCGACACAGACACGGACCTGCACGCTGCGATTGATCGCGCCGTGGAAAAGTTGGAGACACAGCTAAAGCGCTTCCGAGGGCGCATCATCCGCTATCACCGCTCAAAGGGCAACAAGCAGATGCCGGAGGGATTCGCTGAGTTCGCTTCTTCCCCTGAGCAGGCGATGGAGGAAGACCCGATCCCACGCATCGCCGAGCGCCGCTCGCTAAATCAGAAGCCGATGACGCCGGAGGAGGCCGCGTTCCAACTCGACCTTCTGGGTCAGGATTTCCTCTTCTTCCGAGATGCGACAACGTCCTCGGCAAGCCTCATCTACCGCCGCTCCGACGGCAACCTGGTGCTGATCGAGTCGTAGACTGCTACGCACGCAACTCTCCTCCTGCAAAGGCAAGGGCCGCGACCTATTCAGGGTGCGGCCCTGATGGGGCAGAAAGTAGGCTGTACAGCCCGCCTGTTGCCCTCATTCTATCACACGTAGCCCGGGTCGTCTGCTCTGCGGTTACCTCGGCGGCCGCGAGGGCTGCCCGAGCCTGCTCGCGCTCTCGCGTTGCTTGCGCAAGGCCTCTGGGGTAAAGCATGAGCAGGCTCGCGCAGCCCATAAGCATGCAGCCGTGGAACCTGCCAGGAGGTATAATGTTGGCACTCGGGGGGACCGAGTGCCAACCATCTCGAACGCATCGGAGGGTGACGGAAACCATGCTAAAGCCTTTGCATGACCGCGTTATCGTACTGCCCGACAAGGAGGAGCGGACGAAGGGCGGCATTCTGTTGCCGGAAACCGCCAGGGAACGTCCGCTGCACGGTAAGGTAATGGCCGTGGGACCAGGCAAGCGATTGGAAAATGGCTCGCTGGCGCCCATGGAAGTGAAACCGGACGATCGTGTGCTATATGCCAAGTATAGCGGCACCGAGATCAAGGTGCGCGGCGAGGAATACATGATACTGCGGCAGGACGACATCCTGGGCATAGTGGACTGAGCATAGGCGCATTGGCGGATGTTAGTGCGGGCGGTGGCGACGTCACCACCGTCCTATTCCTTTGGGACGTGCCCCAGCGGCTGCGCGAGTACTTATCGGCTGGCCTCCGCGGGTACCCGGTTCGCCTGTTGTTCCCCGAGATGGCGGAGGCGGAGGAACTCCGGCGACTGGCACCCGACGCCGACGTTATGGTTGGATGGCGTCCCACCCCCGAATTGCTGCGTGCTGCGAATCGGCTTAGGCTATTCGTCAATCCCGGTGCGGGCGTGCAGCATCTCATCGAGATGTTTCGAGCGCTCGAGCGGCCCGTCGCTCTCGTGAACGGCCACGGAAACTCCTACTTTGCCGCCCAGCACGCCGTGGCGCTGCTGTTAGCACTAACCAACCGCGTGATCCCACACCATGAGTGGATGGCACGAGGCCGATGGCGCACGGGCGACACCGAGGCCGCGAGCATCCCGTTGCGTGGTCGCACGATTGGGCTGTTAGGTTACGGCGCTATCAACCGAAACGTGCATTCCATGCTATCGGGCTTCGACGTGCGCTTCGTGGCAATGCGACGAGATAGTGGAGAGGTTTCCAGTATCGATCGGCTGTTTGGACCTGACAGCCTGCATGACTTCCTCCGCGAGTGCGATGTGCTAGTGATCGCCGTGCCACTGACCGACGAGACGAAGGAGATGATAGGTGGACGCGAACTGGAGCTGCTCGGACCCACGGGCCTGTTGGTAAACGTGGGACGTGGCGAGGTGGTGCAAGAGGAACCTCTCTTCGTCGCACTGCGCGACGGGGTGATTGCGGGAGCGGCGATCGACGTATGGTACGAGTACCGACCGGATCCACATGCAAACGGTCGCCGATACCCCTACCACTTCCCTTTCCACGAGCTGCCCAACGTGGTGCTCTCCCTCCACCGAGCCGCCTCGCCGCTGGACGATCTAGCTCGCTGGGACGAGGTGATCGAGAACATTTGCCGGGCATCGGCCGGCCGCACCGACTTCGTCAACCCGGTAGACCTGGTGGCCGGGTACTAGGGATCCAGCTTCATGGCATCTATGTGTGGCCTGAACGCCTTCTCGAAGCGCACCATGGTATCTACCATCTGCCGTTGCAGCACGGGCCAGGTGTCCGGATCGGCCCACCCACCCGTTCCGAAGCGGTAGCAAATGCGGCAGGCCCTCTTGCCTGAAAGCTCCTGCCACTCAATGGGGCTGCCAAACTCCTCCTCGATCATGGCTCTATTCTGCTGGAGCTTTCGGAAGAGAGCTAGGTTCTCCATATCCGAGCTGCCTCGGTCAATGTACACCTCGACCCGCGCACCCTGTTTTCGAAAGACTACGTATGCGAAGGTCACGCCGGAGAATCCTGCACCTGTTTCAACCCAGCCGGCCGTACCGGGGCGCACTTTGGAGAATAGCGCGGTTCGCTTGCAGGAGAGCTCGAGTAGTTGCTCCCAAAACGCCTGCCGCAGTGCCGCGCCTTCGGACAACTCCTTTTTTGCGCGCCCGATCTCCCTGCTCTCGGCGCTGGGCCCAACTACGACGGTACAAAGCGGAGCTGGCTGCGAATCGCCAATGCGCACCGCCTCTACCTTGATGAGATAGAAGTCGGCGAGGCTTGTCTGGTTGAGCCATGCAACTGCGGTAGCATGTTCGGGCCTGGCCTCAGAAACCAGCCACACCGCAGCTCTTGCACCAAACGAGGCGAGATAGGTGATAATCTTGCCCAGGTGATCGTGATCGCTCTTCTCGAGCTGATTCTCGATGATGGCAGTGCTGCCACTTACGTCCTGTGCCACCAAGTCCGCAGCGAAGTTCCCAGCGGCCTGCTCCCGCTCGGCGCTTTCCAGCGAGAACGGCAGGACTTCGTTGAGTACGTCGAGGTTGTGCTGCAGCCAGGTGGTGAAGTCCGCTGCCTCGTTCTTCCACACCTCTCGAAGGGAAACGCGTTTCAGCCGTCCAATCATGCGATTACTTTGGGCACACTATTACGGGATCCTGCCCGTCACAGCTCTACATGGCCGGGACGGCCCCGTGAACGGTAGCCAGCCTCCTGGCTGCCTGCATGGAGGGCCGAGAGGCATACCATGTCACCGGCAGTCGTCGCACCCCATGAGGGCCGACTGCCTCGCTCGCGATCATGAAAGGCTGATCATCCCCCACGAGGCCGTACAGCGGGCGAGTGCGTGGCGTAGCCTCCCCGCGCTGGCCTGCCGTGCAACCGCCTGCCCGATGCGAAGCTATCGGACCTTGCCATCGAATGAGGAGGGATGGCCTTACAACCCTGCGAGCCGCTCACACTGCCGAACCAAGTGAGTGGAGAGGGGCAAGTGGAGAACGGACTGCAGTAGCGTTGTCGAACGGCCTGCATTCTGCCCGTGTTCACCCTGCGCTCCACGCCAGGTCAGCGTCCAAAGAATCCGACGCTCTAATCTCGGCGTCTGCCAGTGCTCCCGTCGAGTCCCGCCATTACTACGACAGGTCGGGCGGGGACTCCGGTGGCACGACGCGCGCACGGACAGTGTGCCTTCAGCCCGCGGCCAATCGCCGGCTGCTGGTCGCGCGCTGGCCCAAGGCCTGGCACGGAGCACCCGAGGCTCCCCAACCTTGACGGAAACGAGGTGATGGCATTCTGCATGTGTGCTGCAAGCGACGAGGCTCCCCAACCTTGACGGAGACGAGGCTCCCGCGCCATAATGACGGTCCCCGAGGCACCGCCTCGGCTCTCCGGTGCACCCGTAGCTCAGTTGGTAGAGCAGCTGACTCTTAATCAGCGGGTCCTGGGTTCGAGTCCCAGCGGGTGTACCAAAGTCACTCACGCGCCCCGACAGCGGCGTATTGCTTACGCAACAGTATACACGGTGCTACCGTTCTATACAAGCCACCTGCCAAGGTTGCGGTGGACATTTCGACGAGCCTCGCGGCCACGAGGACATCGACCTCGCGCAGTTCGACGACGATTTCGCGCATGCCGAGGTCGAGGAACGCGAGTTCGAGACCATCCCGGACGGCAAATACCAGGTGAACGTCGAGCGGGTGGAGCTGACCCGGGCCCAGACCTCGGGAAACCCCATGCTCAAGTGGACGCTGCGAATCCTCGCCCCGAAGTTCCGGGGCAGGCTCCTGTGGCGCAACAACGTCATGGCCACCCGCGAGAACATCAAGTGGCTCAAGACGGACCTGCACACCTGCGGGTTGAACCTGGACAAGCTCTCCGAGCTTCCGGCCAACCTGGAAAAGCTCATCAACGTCAAGCTCGAGATCACCAAGCGCACGCGCGGCCAGAACGAGAACGTCTACATCAACCGGCGCATCGTGCTCGAAGACGGCGGAGACGAATACGACTCGGCGGCGCGCAACGCCCTGGCTCCGTTCTGACGTGAATCGGGTCACCGTCGTCGTCGACACGCGGGAGCAGGAGCCCTACACCTTCGAATCCGGCTAACTGGTCGGGGCGAGACTCAGCCTACACTGATTCAGCAATGTAATCGAATAGGGAAGGCTGTGGAGTAACGTCTTCTACGATTGCTTCGCAGTCAGGGGAAAAGTTCATTACAAGGGCTTCCAGCATGGAATTCCGGTTATCCTCTTTAGCCCCCACGTGATAGAAGTGCTCTTTCGTAACCACATGAAAACGCGACCAGAGAGAGTCTATGTATTCGTTTTTTCGATACTTGTTGCTATGCTACGTGGAAAGAATGAATCTCGCCTTTGTCTTGGACAAGCAACGGCAAAGACGCTCTTCGTCTGAAGCATTCCAAGAATTGAAATAGTCAACATGCCTTCCAAGGTAGGGCGGATCACAGTAGATGAAATCGGACGCGGAAGCACTCGAAATTGTTTCCTCGAAGTCCTGATGTTTGAAATCCCATTCATGGAAATGAAGCAACTCAGAGAAGCGGGCAATTTGATTTACAATCTTTGTCACATAGGCGCGTGAGAATCTTTCCGGCTTTCTACAAAATGGCACATTGAAGCCGCCTTTCTTGTTGAAGCGAATCATTCCGTTGAAGCAGCTTCGCGACAGAAACAAGAAGTCAAGGGGTGCCCCATTTTCATTGAATCGCTCGCGCACAGAATAGTAATGCTCTTCACCCTTTTCTTTCAGAATCTGACCTTCATGCTCCAAGAAGGCCCTCGCCGAATCAGGAGTTATTTCTCCGCTCTTGAGTGCGCTATAAAACGCGATGATATGCGGATTGATGTCAGCGAACAGCGCCCTTGGCGGGCGCGCATTCATACCAACAACGCCAGAGCCCATGAATGGCTCTATCCACAGTCCGTCTTTGGGAACCGAAACATTAACAAGAATGAGAGGGACAATCTTAGTCTTGATACCTTGGCACTTGATTGGGGGGACAAGAATTTTAGCCATCTTGATTCCCCCCATTATTGCGATTTGTCCGAACGCAGGGATTGGCAAGACCAGGGTCTTTCCCTTTGAACTCAAGAAACTCCGTTAGCTTTGTAAGTTTCTTCTGCTTCCCCGTTTTCGACTTGATCGTAATCTTCCCATAATTCATCCAATACTCATCGAACCATTCTTCCCCTAGATTCTTGAAGACGCCATTCCCCGAAAGAATATCCTCGATACGAACAATGCTTCCTATGTTGGCCGTGTTTCCGCTGCCTTGGGAATCACTGGCAATCTCCCACTTCTCACAGGCGAAGAACTCGATGTCCCTAATAACTGAAACGATGCTTTGTAGTTGGTCGTCTTTGTAAACCCGCGTCTCGTCTATATCCCCAGAGTCAGTCCGAGTGTAGATAATCCCAAGGCAAAAATGACCAGAGTATTGACTGTAGGGGAATTGGATATTCTTCTTCTTGTCGCGCTCAATGAAGTAACTGCCATGCGAACCTAGTGTGAAGCCGTTACAGAATCCGGGTTTGTTCAGCAGGCGATAGGTTGTCTTGAAATCAACAGCGAATTTCAGCGAATCGTCTTTGGCTGAGACAAAGGACAGGTCTGGATAATAGTTTTGATGGTCGGCCAATACGATCCGATAACCATGCTCCTGCGCAAACTTCAGCAGGACCGGGAACAGGTGAATCTCAAGAATCTTCGAGACGATTTTAGTATCCGCAGAGATTGTATATACGTTGCGAAAGACGTCAATGAATCCCTTCACCGTCCATTGCTGATCTTCGGTGGCAACGTGGCCACTCAGGGTTTGGGCAAGCTTGCGGAGAACCTGCTTAAATTCGTTTTTTTACCTCTTGCCTGCTCTTTGTCATGCTCTGCCTTTTCTAAAAGAACTTACAGCACCGCCATGACGGTATTGCTGGGTTGGCCTTCTCCGGACTTGTTGACGGCAATGACGCGGTATTCCCATTCCTTGCCGCGTTCCTGGTTTGTGAGCGTGATTTCGCTCTCGACGGCCAGGCCGACATCCGACCAAGGCCCATCGGGGCGCAGACGGCGTTGAATCTTATAGGCCGCAACCGCGCCGCCGTCCACCGGCTCCTTCCAATCGAGGAAGACCCAGCCTTCGCCTTCGCGGGGCGCTTCGAGAGTGCGCGCTTGCCCGGGCGCTTCGAGCGAGGTCTTGGCGGCACGTCCCGCCCAGCCGATGAGTTTCAACTTGTCGTCGTCGTAGTTGACAGTGTTCTCGGCGTAGCGGATGTCGGCCTTCATCGCGTCGGTGAGGGTCTGCAACGCCTCGTCCTTGGGCCGTCGCCTGTTCCGCCGCCGCCTGGGCAGCCGTGGCCGCGTTCTTGGCCGTGACATAGGCGCTCAACGCCGCGCCGAGGTTGGCTACGCTAACGGGCGGTGCCGGATAAACCGCCGCATTCGCCGCCAAACCGGTCGCCATTGATTGGCCGAGCGCCAGAATCTCGGCTTCGCTTTTCGGAAATCTCGCCATGGTTCTATCTCCTTGTCGTTATCTGACTTACTCCGTCTTTCCACTCGTTTTCTTCGCTTCGTCGCACGCTTGACCGGTCATGGGTCCCGCTTGCTTCGCCTCAAATCACGTTTACTCTGTCATAGCGAAGGCTTCTTCTTCCATGGAGAAAACGTTCTTCGTCGCGAATCACGCCTTCCATGAGGCTTGTCAAGCCTCCTCCGCGCCATTTCAAGCATTTTCCGTTGCATTTCACGCTTCCTTCTCCGCCGGCAATGCCAGCTTCCCGGCCTTGAGCCATTCGTCCAGTTCGGCGGCGTCGAAGCGCCATTCCCGCCCGGCTTTATGGGCAGGGATGCGGGACTCACGCACCAGCTTATAGACGGTGGATTTGCCCATCTGGAGGTATTCCGCCGCCTGCTCGACTGTCATCCACTTGGTCATTCATTTTGCCTTCTACGGTAACGTCCATGCAACTGATGAGCAGAATATAGCAAAGTCTGCCAACATGTCAAGCGCGGATTTCCTCTCTTCGGCGGATTTTTCTCCAGGCCGGTAAGTATCGAAGCGGCAGTAGTTGTATTCGTCAAGCTGTTTCAGGATGTCGTCGGGTGCGCTGCCGGTTGGGTACAGGTTCGTGACTTGGTTGCGGCATACTGCCATGAAGTCCGCGTAGCACTTCCCGTTGGTGCCCGTAGGGCCCAGCCAGACGCGGTACGCCTTGGTGATTGCTCGATCCCACAGCGGGAAGAGCTTCGGGCACAGTAGGTGGAGGGCCTTGGACGCACCGACAGGACCCAGCAACCGCTCGAAGTCCTCGAAGACCTCCGGTACTCCAGACTCGTCGGTGAGTCCGCAGATGGAGGTGTTGCGCCACCGGAGGAGCCGGACCTGGTACTTGGCGATGAGCGCCTCGAGGTCGTCCAGGTGCCTCTTACTTGGCTTGTGGTACCGGTAGTACGCTTGGTTCCAGGTCTGGAGTAGGACACCGATAGCCTCGCCAACGGTCAGAGGGGAATCACCATCGAACGCCTGGCTCACCAGGTAGTTCGCCGCACGGTAGAACAGGTCCCTCAACTCGTTCTCATAGAAGGCCGACCGCGCTGTCTCTAACTCAGCCTGGCTAGGCAAGGGGTACTGCTCGTCTACCAATTAGCCTTACGCTCCGTCCACGTGGATTGTCGGCGTACCGATTCCTCTAGCTGGTCTGGGGCGTGGTGCTTAGAGGGTCACTTCGACAGCGAAGGTCATGTTTGCCGCCCGGAAGTGACATTGTACCACGTTTTCACTAGTCCATTCCCGGTACGTCGGTGACGAATCGGTGCGGAGACATAGGTTACACCACAACACCTTTTGGCGGGATAGGCTGGAGCACGAACCCGCGTCATCCCGATAAGGCGTGTGGGATAAGGCGACGGTGCACCCGGACGGGAGTGACCCCCGAAGCTTGCAGCCCGGTCACATCTCGCGAGGCGTTTGGGAGACCGCGATGGTGCACGAAGTGGAGTTAGGGGAGCGTCTTTCGAAGATGACTGGTTTTCATCCACTCCCGTGCCCCTCAGCTCAGGAGCGGCCGGCGCCCATTTTGCAGTACAAGCCGCTGGCAGGGGGTGCGCGGGAGGCCCAGAATCAGGAGTACAGCACCGCGATTGAGGCGACGCCAATGCACGCACTAGGGAGTCTCGTCATGATCACTCCGATTCTTATCACCTTCGCCGAAGCGCTCGGCGGCGGCCAGATCCAAGACCAGTCTGTCTCGCCTATAAGCGAGCACACCGGCGACCAGCTACGGGACCAGTTTGCCTCGCCACCTGCGTGGTCGCGCCCCCACACGTGGTGGCACTGGATAGACGGCAACGTCACGAAAGAGGGCATAACCACCGACCTAGAGGCCATGAAGCAGGCAGGCCTCGGCGGGGCACACATTTTTAACGCAGGCAGCTTCGGCGGCCACGACAGCAACGGCAACTACGTGACCATGCCGAAGGGCCCCATCGTGTACAACACCCCCGAGTGGCGAGCACTGATGGTACACGCGATGCGCGAAGCCAAGCGGCTCGGCCTGGAGATTACCGTACACAACTGCGCCGGATGGTCATCCAGCGGCGGTCCGTGGGTGAAACCCGAGGATGCGATGAAGAAGGTGGTGTGGTCCACGGTGGTAGTCCAAGGGCCCTCGCAGTACGATACCACACTCCCACAACCACCGACGGTGCACGACGAGTACCACGACATCGCGGTGTTCGCGCTACCGGAGGTAGATGTGCCAGCACAGCCAGATGCGCACCACGCATATCTGACAAGCATGGGTGACAACGACGGCAAGCCGTTCGATGAGCTGAAGTGGCCAGTGGTGGATCGGACGCGCCTCACCGATGTGAGCACGCATGTTACCGGTGGGCGTCTGACGTGGTCTATTCCTGAAGGTCGCTGGACCATACTCCGAGTCGGTTGGACACTAACAGGAGCACAGAACGTCGCCTCAAGTGACAGCGGGCGAGGGCTCGAAGTGGACAAGCTGTCCCGCGAGTCGTTCGACCGTTACTTCGACGGCAGTCTGCTCCCCCTCATCCAAGATGCTGGTCCGCTTGCCGGCGACTCCTTCACCACGGTGCTGATCGACAGCTATGAGACGGGTAGGCAGAACTGGACACAGAGTATGCCAGAGGAGTTCCGCAAGCGCCGCGGCTACGAATTGCTTCCCTACCTCCCTGCCCTGTGCGGCGTGGGGATCGACGACACAGACACGACTCAGCGCTTCCTATTCGACTTCCGCCGCACCATCGCCGAGATGTGGTCGGAGCACTACGCGGGGCGTTTTGCCGAACGGCTGAAGCAGCACGGCATGCAGTTGGCAGTCGAGCCCTACGGCAACGGCCCCTTCAACGCGTTCACCTATGCCGAGCCTGCGGGACTGATTATGGGAGAGTACTGGGTCGGAGAAGGGACTATCAACTCGAGTGTAAAGCTGTCGTCATCTATCACCCACGTGCTAGGGCGGAAGGTGGTCGGAGCGGAGGCGCTCACCGCCACCCCTGACCGAGCCGGCTGGTCCAACCACCCATATCAGTGGAAGCCGTTCGCCGACCGCGGCTACATCAATGGCATCAACCGGATCATCTATCATCGGTTCACTCATCAGCCGTGGCCGAGCGGCGTGCTGCCGGGCATGACGATGGGGCCATGGGGTTCTCATGTGGATCGTACGCAGACGTGGTGGCATCTTGCACCATCGTGGCATGACTATCTCTCTAGGTGCCAGTATCTGCTGCAATCAGGCGAGTTCGTGGCGGACGTGTGTGTCTGCACGGGCGAGGACGAGCCGCAGGCGTATCGAGAAGAGATGCACGGTGTGGCTCAGGTGCCGGAAGGGTACGGCTTCGACTATTGCACCGCGCGTGTCCTCATGGGTGCCACGGTGAAGGACGGCCGGCTCGTGCTGCCGGGAGGGATGAGCTATCGCTTGCTGGCGCTCCCGGCCTCGGGGCGGATGTCATCGCAGTTCGCGGCGAAGATTCGGGAGCTTGCTGCAGCAGGCGCAACCGTCGTGGGTGCACCTCCAAGCCAGACGGCTGGCCTGAATGACCCGCTCTCCGCGGGCCTGGACATAGGAAGCTCCATACGCGCGACCGTTGCCGACGCACTGAGAGACCTGAAGCTCCCACCCGACTTCCACAGCGAGAGGGGTGGCGTCAACGCGATCCATCGTCGGATCGGGGATGCCGACGCATACTTCGTAACATGGTTCGGGCGGCAAGTAGTGGAGACGAAGTGCTTCTTCCGCATCGAAGGGCGTCAGCCTGAGCTGTGGCATCCCGAGTCGGGTGTGGTAGAGAAGGCGGCGATGTTCAAGCGGGTTCCCGGCGGCGTGGAGTTGCCATTGAGACTCGGTCCCGCGGGGTCCGTGTTCGTGGTGTTCCGGAGCGAGGCTCCGACGGCGGATCCGGTGGTCACGGTGGAAGCGGGCGTTTCAGAGGCCCCGGTGGAGAGCGCAGTGAAGGTCATCAGGGCCGAGTACGGCGTAATCGGTGACATGTGGAGAAGCCGAGATGTGACAGACTTGGTTGCTGAGGCGATTGCAACGTTCGGAGAGGTGGAAGCTACGAACGAGAGCATGGGTGGCGACCCCGCCGTCAACATCGTGAAGCAGTTACGTGTGATCTACTCTGACGGGGGGAAGGAGCGCACAGTCACTATCCCAGAGGGCGAGACCCTCCGCATTGGCAGAGCGCGCGCGGTGCCTAGTGTGAGCTGGGAGTTGAAGGAACATGACGGTGCGTTCTACTTGCACGCATGGCAGACCGGATTGTATCGCGTGATACACGACTCTGGTGCCAGCCAGGCCATCGAAGCAGAGGTGTCGCGTTCCCTCGAGCTGCCCGGTCCTTGGGAGGTCCGATTCCCGGCTGGGTGGGACGCACCCGAAAGCGCGACTTTCGGCGATCTGATCTCGTGGACCGATCACCAAGAGGTCGGAATCAAGTACTTCTCCGGCACCGCCACCTATCACCGGCAGTTCGATGTGGATTCGGCTCTGCTGGGCGAGGGCAAGCGACTGGTGCTCGACCTAGGAACCGTGCGCGAGATCGCCGAGGTTCTGGTGAACGGAAAGAACCTCGGAGTGCTGTGGTGGCCACCGTTCCGTCTCGACGTGACCGATGCTGTGAAGGCGGGCAGCAACGAGCTCGAGGTGCGGGTGACCAATCTATGGGTGAACCGACTCATCGGGGATGAGCAACTTCCGGACGACATCGGTTGGCAGGGCGTTACCTTCAGCTCGTGGCCGGAGTGGCTGGTGAAGGGAACTCCTCGTCCTGAGCCACGTCGCAAGACCTTCACCACATGGCGCCACAACCGTGCCGATACGCCACTCATCCCATCAGGCCTGATGGGACCCGTGGTGCTACACCCGGTACGAGTCTATCGGCTCTCGAACTAGCTTGCCAGCCTACAGCATCGCGCCACTCGCCGATGCCGGGACAGCAGAACGTTCTGGTCGCGATGGTCTGCTTCCAGCACGGTGGCTTACGCAGGACCGAGGTTGACAGACTCCGAATCCTCGGCTATTATGCTTGGGAGCATCCGCCGTGCGGCCTCACTTGCACAGGAGTGGGGTGAGTCAATCGCTGCCGGATAGCCTAGCCGGTTAAGATCGACGTTCGCGCCGAGTCTAATCATCTCAGAGGAGGTGCGAGGTCAGCTAGGATGCAAGCAGCGGCATACTGCATGTGCGGGGTCTGCTCCTCGATTGGAGTGAAACCGGTGGGACCGGCTTGGATCCGAGCGCGAATTGGCTCGCTAGGTCCGGCCCAGCGCTTCGAGCTTGACGGGGACAGCGCATGGCAGGCACTTCGTCAGGCCGTGGTAGCGCGGGTGGCCGCACATGCTCATGCCAGGATGCTGTCCTCAGACGATCTGGAAGACCTCGCTGGTGAGGTCCTCGTTCGCGCAGCACCCGCTCTGATCGGAACTAGCCACCGGATTAGGCACCAGGCTGCGTTCCTGAACAAGCTGATAGCGAACCAATACCGTCAAGTACTGCGCAAGAACGGCCCCGTGTGGACCAGTGTGAAGGACGAGATCGTGGACATCGCACGCGGCCGTCGCGGGGAGCGGGGACTGGCACTCTGGTACTGCGACGGCGCAGATCTCGTTGGCCTGAGTAAGTGGCAAGGTACGTGCATCGTTCCCACTAACGCCTACCTGGACTCCCTCCAGACGATCAGGCTCGGCCGAGCGGTCCGGCTGCGTCAGGGGCTGAGCTCTCATCTCGACACTACAACTTTGCTGAAGGCACTGCTAACGTACCTCGGGACCCCAGTTCCGGTCACACACGCTGTGTCTCTTATATTCGAGTTGCGACGCCTCCGAGAGGTGCGGCATGTACCTCTCGACCACCTACTAGCCAGTAGGGCCGATCCCGCTGACTCTAGTGACATCGCACATGAGGTAGAGGCCCTCCAAGTAGTTGAGGAGATCGCCGCAGCATGCGAGCTGCTCGACGACGATCGTCTTGCTGTGTTCGTTCTTCATCTGGAAGGCGAAACGGCGCGGTGCCTTATGCGCGCTGCTCGGCCCCAATTGGTGTCCCGACTCCATGCCCTCTTTGCGATCGCCTTCCCGCCAAATGGAGAGGATGCTCTACGCCGGTTACCTGTACCAGACACACAGATTGCTGCACTCATTGGCCGGCCACACCTCGCTCAACGTGACGCACAGATATGCACTTCGAACCTCCGACGATCGGCTCAACGAAGGATCTCACGAGCCATCCTGGGTACCGCCACAGGCACGAGCGGAAGTGGATTGCAGGAGGCTTCGAATGAGTGACGGCTGTCCCAGCTCGGGCGAACTAACTCGCTGGCTCGCAGGAGCGCTTGCCGAATCCGATGCCGATGCCGTTCGTACCCATGTGGAATCGTGCACGGTCTGTCAGGCTGTGCTCTCTAAGGCAGCACCTGCTGCGCTATTTGCTCACATCGCAGCGTCCGAACACATCGCCTCCGTCACTCTGTCCGAGTACGCTGATGGAGGGCTCGGCGGCGCGCGTAGGCAGCTAGTTCAATCACACATCGAGCAGTGCCCCATGTGTCAAGCGCGGCTCGCGCGATTGCAAGAAGACCGTATGCTGTGCAGCCAGCCCGCCGCCACTGTCACGAACTACCCTCGCCGGGGGGTGGTTAGGACGCTCAGTCGCTCGTGGCGAGATGCCGCCGTCACTTTCGCAGTTGCGCTGGTTGTGATCGGCGCGTGGTGGCTCTTTGGCACAAGTCATCCGGTCAATCGAGACGGCGTAGTAACCGTTGCGCTGCCACCAGCGTTGCTGCGTGAGCTTCCTGCAGAGAAGCGAGAAGTGATGCGCGAGCTGTGCAGGAATCTCACGCGAACCACAGGCGTTGCAGTGACGATACAAGGCAACCAGTATCGTGGCGCGAAATCTCTGGAGCCTCCTGTGCGGATCATATATCCCTTACCTATGGATGTCCTGCCTAGTCGAGATCTCGATATTTTGGTGCGAACACCGGGGGACTCGACCACGATGGTCGAGGTCTTCGATAAGGAATCCGGGAGCGCAGTGGGACGGTGGAAGGTTCCTTCGGGTAGTGCTATGCACTTGTCTGAGCAGTTGGTCCATGGGCGCACGTACACCATCGTATCGTACTTGCAGAACGACCCGGGATTGCGATCTGAAGATCGGCTCTTCAGCACCGCACCAGAACCGCTCGCCAAAACGGTCCGGCGCCTGTCGGAGCTTTGCCGAGGGGATTCACTACTCCTCGGGGCACTCTACGAGATCTACGGCATGTATGGAGCAGCAGATCGCTACTACGCTGACGCGGTAGAGTCCATGGGACAGACGACTCGAGGACGCGACGTGTACCAGGCATGGCGAATCCGCTCTGGGCTAGAGCGGCAGCGCTGAGGGGCGTAGGATGTTCCGCAGGGGACTGTTCGTGCTCAGTGTGCTCATGATAGCCACGAGTACGACTGCGCCGGAGCTGCGACCCGTGGCAAGCGTGTCCACCGACCGTCTAGTAGCTCATGCACGCTCACTAATCGCACACGAGTCGGGCGAGCCCGTACCCTATCTTCTCGAGGCATTGCGCGCCCGTTCTGTCCGCGGTGATTTGAAAGGCGTAGATGAAGTCCTACGACTCTTGGCCGAGCATGCACGAGATGCTGGAAACGCCTACGAGTGGGGTGAGCGAATCGTCGAGCTGGATCTTCGCCGTGGGGTATCAGACGACGTGCTAGCCAGGGATCTGGTGGACCTTGCCAGGCAGTACAGATACGCCGTTAGGCGTCCGGATGCTAGAGAGACGCTCGACAGGGCCGAGCCGATAGCGCGCAGACTCGGAGACCTCGGCCTATTGGCCCGCATACAGGCGCAGCGGGCCAACCTGACTGGTGACGAGGGTAGGTTCATGGATGCAGGCGTGCTGCTCGAGGCCGCCAGAAACCTGTTCGAGCGACACGGGGTGCCGAGCCGAGACTATGCAGAGGTTCTGGCAGAGCTAGGACAACTGCAGGCGGAGTCGGGACAACTGCTCGAAGCTTGGTGGTCATTCGCTCGCGCAGAGCAGATTGCATCTCAATGCCTGGCCGCTGCCGAGCAGTATTGGCAGTGCAAAAAAGCAAACGACTCAGCACTGATGGCAAGCGCGGGCAGGGCGCGAATTCTTGCTGCCTTCGGACGATTCGAGGAAGCAATCCGAGAGGGCCAGAACGCTCGTCGCATAGCACTTCGGTCCAATCTGGGAGATCGCAGGTACATGATCTTGGCCGAAATGGCCGAATGGGCACCTAAGGCAGGAAGGCCGGACCTCGCGGAGCGATGGTACGAGCTTGCGCTGCGTGTGAACGACCCGTATGCCCGGGACCGCGTTCGGCTGGCATACGCCGCGTACCTGATCGAGACTGGCAGGGCTTCCGAGGGCCTATTGCTGTTGGGAGAGCTGCCGCTCGATTTGCCACCAAAGCAGCGTGTGGAGCGGTTGCTGCTGATGGGCAGAGCAAGCCTGGCGAGAAAGGACAACCATGGAGCTATCGCCCTCTTTCGAAAGGCCGTTGTGACAGCACAGGAGCGTGTGCCATTGCCTGTGCTCCTGTGGCAGGCCCATTCAGGGCTGGGGCAGGCGCTGCTCAGGGTAGGCAAAGATGTCCAGGGAACGAACGAGCTCATGGCGGCAGTGCAGGTTGTGCGCGACTGGGCGGGAGGTGTGCTCGATCCGGCTCTGGCGTACGAGGACGGCCCGAAGTCGCCCTGGTATGGATACAGCCTGCTTGTTGCTACACACGTGCGCCAGGGCCACGCCCAGCTGGCGCTCGCCTTATCGGAGGAGATGAAGGCACTAGCAGCGTTGGCCGACCGGTCTGACGCAGGTCTCGGCCTAGCCGGTGGCGGGCAGATGGAAAAGCGGGTATCTGACATACGCACAGCCATTGCCAGTGCGAGACGTGCCCTGCACGAGAATGGGCTTCGGGATCCCAGCGCCCGAGCACGAGCCACCGCCGAACTGCAGCTCTTGGACAACGAGCTCTTGCGACTCGCTGGCCAGCAGGAGCGCACTGGCGACGTGAGACCAGACTGGATCACGAACGCTGCACGAGAGGTGGCGAGGCAACGAGAGTGTGCAATCGTGAGTTACTGCTTGGGAGAGAACGAGAGCATCGCCTTCATCATCACGGCTGCAGGCCTGAAGGCGAAGCGACTGACGGTCCCGAAAGATCAACTGCGGGCTCTCGCAGGCCTCATACGCAACTACAGACTCTCCCCTGAGCACGCGTGGAAGTCCGATCCGACGCCCCGTCTCTTCGGCGCCCTGTATGACACCCTCATCGCACCTATTGAACCCGAACTGCACGGAACGAAAAGGCTCGTCATCGTTCCCGATGGCGTTTTGTGGTCACTGCCGTTCGAGATGTTGTGGCAGCGCCAAGGCTCGCAGACCCACTACCTGATCCAACGCTATGTCGTCTCTTATGCTAACTCGGTGCATGCGGCTGTGGAGTGGACTGCCCGTTCGAGCAAACTACGCCGAGGTGCGCTGCGGGATGTAAGGGTCGTCGCGAATGGCGTGGCGAACGACGAGTCACGTTACGAGCTGAGCCCGCGCGAGTCATCCATTGCGATCCACGATGCAGAGATTGTGCGCCAGGCGCTGGGAGGCCGAGTTGTTGTAGCGGAGGGTACTGCAGCAACCAAGGACGCCATGATGCGTGCGCTCTCCCAAGCGAACGTATTACACGTTGCCGCACACGGGACATACGCCGACGACTACCCTCCCGCCTCGTACATTTCGCTCGCGCGCGGAGAGGGAGACTCGGGCATTCTTCGGGGCTGGGAGATTGCCAGCGCTAAGTGTAGTGCAAGGTTAGTGTTCTTGGCCGCATGCGACACTGGGAGGACATCCTCGGTGCGCGGACGCGGCTTGCTGGGTTTAACCGGCGCGGTGATGGCGGCAGGCGCCCACGCTTGCATCGGGTCGCGGTGGGCAGATCGCGATGCTGCTACGGAATCGTACCTAGCTTATTTCTATCGGTACTACGCCAAGAGCCTATATGCTTCGGACGCCGCTCAGAAGGCAGTCTGTCACCTCATCGCAGACGGGGCGCCACCATACGACTGGGCGGCGTTCGTGGTGTTGGGATGGTAAAGAACACAGTTCGTCTACTTGCGTTCTTGCTCCTAGGGGGCCTGCTTGGACTAGTGTGTATCATAGTTCTGTCGGTGAGCCAGCGCCCGCGGGTTGCTGTCCCGATCGAACGCGGCGTTGAGATGGTAGGAACCGAGCAGGCACCGCCCGTTCCTCCCCTACGATTCGCTACGAGGCCTCACACCCTCGTCGAGGTGCTCTCCGGTGACGAACTTCGCCCCTTCGGTCTCGTGCCACTGATTGGCCATGCGTCCGCGATCGCCCTCGACCCCGCCGATGGAAGACTGCTCGTCACCCTCGAGGATCGGCACACGATTGTGGCCTTCGACACGGTGACGCTGATGCCGAAGACCACATGGTGCGTGGACGGGCCTGGACTTCCCTGCTCGGACCTAGCATACAGCGCAGCGAGAAAGGCGTTGGTCGCCTCGGAGCCCGGCATCACCGCGCTCGTGCCGCTGCCCGAGAAGGGCGGCTTGGTGAGGGCCACGCACCTGCACGAGGTCCCTGAGCGGTGGCCCGCCGTCACCGACTCGACAGGATCGCGGATCTTCCGGTCGGTAGTGCTGACCGGGACGTTGCAGGAAGCGGTCGAGGTCTTCGGGTCGGCGAACTCCACAGAGTCGCGTATTGTCGCGTTGGTGGGTGGGCGTCCCGAGTGCAAGGGCGACTGGCTGTATCTTGCGCATCCGCGCCGGCACCGTCTCACCGTGGTTGCGGTGGGATCTGGACGCGTGCTCGCTCGCCGCAGCTTCGGCGATGGCAAGCGGTCGTGGCACGAGTTCCCGGCAAACGTGCTTGCGGACCCCGCGTCGTCGCACGTATACGTCCCGATGCAGGATCACTCGGACACCGTGCTAGCACTGGACGGCCGGAGTTTGAAAACCGTCTGGTCGGTTCGAGTCGGCAGCCGACCGACACGCATCACCCTCGACCCGCTACGCCGGCGGTTGTACGTAACCCACCTCTTCGACTATCGGCTCTTCGTGCTGGATGCGGATACGGGCAGTGTCGTCTCCGTGCTCGAGTATGACGACCTTCCGCTCACCGTCCTCCCCGACGCGCGCACCGGCCGCGTCTTCGTCCAATTCGCCGGAATGATCTCTGTGCTGCAAACCCGAAACTCTTCTGTCAAGCGCCGCTGATTGCCTTAGGGGACAATCACTCGGTCGCTTTTGTCAGCCAGGAGACTGCACGCACCGGTCCTTCGGGAGACGCATTCCATCGGAAAGACCGGTTATGGGAGGCCCCATCCACGAGCCTGAGTACCGAGTATCATAGGGAAGGCAAGGAGTGCGGCCTATAAACGACCTAAGAGCCCCGTCGTTAGGCGCCCTCAGAGCTGATTGCAGCCCAGTGAGCGCGGAGGCACATGCAAGAGGGTAACCGAGAAACACGAAGCGGCGCAGGAACGGACTTCATACGAGAGGCCATTCGGCAGGACCTGAAAGAGGGGCGATTCGACCGCGTGCACACACGCTTCCCCCCCGAACCCAACGCTTACCTGCACATCGGTCACGCCAAAGCCATCTGGATTGACTACGGAATCGCCCAGGAATTCGGCGGGCTGTTCAACCTGCGCTTCGACGACACGAACCCTGTGAAGGAGGAGCAGGAGTTCGTGGACGCCATTATCGAGGACGTCAGATGGCTCGGTGCGGACTGGGGCGACAGGCTTTTCTTTGCCTCGGATTACTTCGATCAAATGTATGTTTGGGCCCAAGAATTGATCAAAAAGGGGCTGGCCTACGTGTGTGACCTCTCGGCCGAGGAGTTGAGCGCGACTCGCGGAACCCTCACGACACCCGGCACCGAGAGCCCGTATCGCAACCGGAGTGTGGAAGAGAATCTGGACCTGTTCCAGCGCATGAAGGCTGGCGAGTTCCCGGACGGCGCCAAGACACTACGCGCCAAGATTGACATGTCCCATCCCAACCTGCTAATGCGCGACCCCGTGATGTACCGCATCCTGCACGCCGAGCACCACCGGCAAGGCAACAAGTGGTGCATCTACCCGATGTACGACTGGGCGCACGGGCTGGAGGACTCCATCGAGGGCATCACGCACTCCCTGTGCTCCTTGGAGTATGAGATTCACCGCCCGCTGTACGACTGGTTCTTGGACCAGCTCGGGATCTATCACCCGCGGCAAATCGAGTTCGCGCGTCTGAACCTGAGCTACACGGTGATGAGCAAGCGTCGCTTCATCCAGCTTGTGAACGGCGGGTATGTGAGTGGTTACGATGACCCTCGGTTGCCCACCTTGGCGGGCCTGCGTCGCCGAGGTTACACCCCCGAAGCGATTCGTGAGTTCTGCCGCCGTATCGGGGTGGCCAAGACTGACAGCGTCGTGGACGTAGCGGTGCTGGAGGACTGCATTCGGGAGGACTTGAATAAGCATGCGCCGCGCGTTATGGCTGTGATGAAGCCGCTGAAGGTGGTACTGACGAACTATCCCGAAGGTCAGACAGAAGAGCTGGACGTGGTGAACAACCCGGAGGACCCTTCTGCCGGCACGCGGAAAGTGCCGTTTGGTCGCGTACTGTACATCGAACAAGACGACTTTCGCGAAGACCCACCACCCAAGTTCCATCGCCTGGCACCAGGCCGCGAGGTACGGTTGCGAAACGCATACCTGATAACTTGTGTGGATGTGGTGAAAGATGCGGACGGTACCGTGGTGGAGCTTCACTGTACCTATGACCCGTCAACGCGCGGCGGAGATGCGCCGGATGGACGGAAGGTGAAAGCGACGCTTCATTGGGTGTCGGTGGAGCACGCCGTCGAAGCAGAGGTGCGGCTATACGATCACCTATTCCGGAAGCCGGACCCCGACGACGTAGAGGAGGGGCAAACCTACTTGGACAACCTCAACCCCGACTCGCTGACAGTCACCACGTGCCGAATAGAGCCCAGCGTAGTGGGATCTCCCGTCGGGTCTCGCTACCAGTTCGAACGCACGGGCTACTTCTGTGTGGATCGGGACTCCACGCCCGAGCGTCTCGTCTTCAACCGCACGGCCACCCTCCGCGACACTTGGGCGAAGATCGAGAAAACACTTTCACCTGGCAACTAGGGGTCGTTAGTGCTGTACCGCATCAAGGCTGGCCGGTTCCGGTGCTGACAGACTGTGGGCACGTCATGCTGAACATGCGTTCGGGGGCCGCGAGCGTCGGGGCAGAAGTCGGTGGCATGCGGGATGCAACCGTATACTTCGACAGGTTCGGCATAACGGACGGATACGGGGCGCAAGGTGCCATGCCGCATAGGTCAGTCCGCATTCGCTCAGCGCTGAAGGTGCGAACTCTTACATCTCTACCTCCGGTGCAGGAGTGGTGGAGGCTATGGGAACGAGCTCGGCGTGACGGTAGCGGGCGTCGGGGAACCCGGCGCCCGCCCACAGAAGAAGGAGAGAGGGGCCGCGCCTCGAAACCGCATGCCTGCACCGCGAGCGGCGAGGGCATGCTAGGCTGTTCTAGCTAGCCACCCTGAGCTTTCCGCATCTCGGCGAGGAACGGATCGAGGGGCATGTATCCAGACACTTCATGAACGACTTCGCCATTCTTATCCACGAAGACAATTCGCGGGAAGCTATTCACGTTGTACTTCTGAGCGAGGGACACGCCCTTTCCCTTCTCTGCGTTGATCTTCACCAGCACGAAGGTGCGGGCCGCTTCCATGAACTTCTGCGTGGAAAACACGTCCGAGTCGAGCTTCTTGCACCACCCGCACCAATCCGTGTAGAAGTCCACCATCATCAGCCGGTTGGAGGACTTCGCAACGGCAAGGGCCTCGTCGAAGTCGTAATACCAGCGCGCGCCGACCAGATCGGCCTCGGCGACCATCTGGGCTCCCTTCGGCATGGCGAACACGGCCTTCAGGTCAATGAGGGGCTCGGTGTCGAAGTTATCGCTCAGGATCAACAACGGAGCCTTCTCCTTGGCGGAGCCAATCGCGATCTCGGCGTGTTTGGCCAAGCCGTCCGAAGGGTCAATGTACAGCTTCATCGTCTTACCTGCTGTCTGATCCAGGACGACCTTCACACAATCGTACTTGGAGCCTTCGATGGTCTCCGACCCGACATAGGTCGCGGACTTCTTCATCCTGGCAAGCGTCTTGCTCTCTTCTTCGAAGAAGGGACTCCACGCGAGGAAAAGATCATCGCTAAGGCTCTCGGCGAGCTCGCCGCTGCGCAAAGACCGCGTGTAGTACTGGTTCTTGGAGGCGAAGAACTCCGAGCAATTCTTTGCGTCGAGAACCTTGATGCGACCCGCCCGCTCTATCCGCGCATAGGAGGGCCGAGCCAGGGTCAGAGATGCCTTACCGTGATTCTCCCCACCCCGAAAAGCTTCGATTTGAACCTGCAACGAGTTGAGCGAGGAGAGCTTCTGGCCATACTCGGTGAGCATCTGCTCGGCCTTTGCGTCCCCCACCGCCGACGCAGAGAGCGTAAGCAACGCTCCGAACAAAACACTAATCACCGCTAAACCTCCTGCGAACCCCGGGCGTCTATTCTGGATAATGAGCCCGATGGGCACTCGGAAAGTGTACCAGGAGGACTACTGTTTTCCGTTACCGGGAATCGTGGTTTCCAGTGAATAGACGAGTACCTTTGTCAGGTTGGGAACGGGTGCCAGTCGCTGTATACTGCTTTGCCACGCCGCGGGGGAGACACGGGCGATTGGCCCCAATCGTGCCGCCGCTAGGTTGCGGCCCGAGAGGCGAGCGGCGCGTGGCGAGCCTCTCGGCTGGAATGACGATTTCGAGAAGGAGGATTCGGTACGAGTGCCGAAGCCTCGGATTTGGTTGTCTCGTTGAAGGATTTGCATGCTCGAAGGGATTCGAGTTTTCGCGATACCGCAGCAAAGGGGATGAGGTTCGGCCATGCCAGAACAACACTGGGCGGACTGGGTTCACTCCAGAGGTGGCTCGGACGATGAGCATATCCCGTCGTATCTGAACCGCCTGACCCAAACCGAAGTCCTTAGCGCAGAGGAAGAAGCACACCTTACGCGTGAGGCGGTGGCTGGCTGCGAGGAGGCCCGCCGAAAGCTGGTCGAAGCCAACATGCGGTTGGTAGTGAACATCGCCAAACACTACCGAAACCGTGCCATTCCATTCGAGGACCTCGTGCAGGAAGGCGCAATCGGCTTGATGAACGCGGTCGCCCGCTTCGATCCCTCGAAGGGATACCGCTTCAGCACCTATGCAACTCACTGGATCCGGCAGTCGATCGGGCGAGCGATAGATAACAAAGCGAAGGCCATCCGGCTGCCCGCTCACGTCTCTGAGACCCTACGCCGTATCGAGCGCGAGCGAGCACGGTTCCGGCGCGAGCGGGGGATTGATCCCACTCCCTCGCAGATCGCCGAAGCGCTCGGGATCAGCATGAAGAAGGTCATTCACCTGATGCAGTCGGCACAGGAACCGCTGTCACTCGACATGTCCATCGGTGAGGACGACACGACGACGCTGGGCACGCTGCTTCACGATGCGATCACGGCGAATCCCGAGCAGGCGATGCTCTCTGCGGAACTGCTTCGGGAGTTGACCGAGATCATGGCGGAGTTGAGCGACCGAGAAATTGAAGTAATGCGTCGGCGGCTCGGCCTGGAAGCCGAAGGCGAAGCGCACGTCCTCCAGGAGATCGGGCGAGAGTTGCAGCTATCTCGAGAGCGCGTCCGACAGATCGAGATGCAGGCACTGAAGAAGCTGCGCCAACTCGCAAGGCGTCGCCAGCTTCGAGACTTATTGACGAAGTAGCCCCGGCGGGGTACGCTTCCAACATGAGTCCGTTGCTTACGGCTGTCGCATTGCTGCTTGGTGTCAGTGAGATTCGGGTGGTGGTGATCGGCGAGGTCCAGGTGCCCGGGGAGCACGTGCTGCCCGCCGGAGCGAGTCTGTTGCACGCACTGGATGCTGCAGGTGGGATGCTGCAGAGCGCGGACACCTCGCGCGTGACGCTTCAGCGCAAGAACTCCACAGACCTTATTCCGATAGACCTCACGCGCCTCACCAGACTCGGAGACCCGGCGC
The DNA here is from genome assembly GCA_039961735.1 of Fimbriimonadia bacterium. Taxonomy (NCBI): domain Bacteria; kingdom Bacillati; phylum Armatimonadota; class Fimbriimonadia; species Fimbriimonadia bacterium. The sequence goes on along the minus strand of JABRVX010000009.1, from coordinate 25,531 downwards.
AGAACTATGAACTGCGAGACGGTGATCGTATCGTGATATTGCGGCAGGCGAGATCCTCTGTGTGGATACGCTCCGGTTCCGTGATGAGGCCCGTGGAGTTCGAACCGGGGTTGATCGCGCTCGAGGCGTTGCGCCGAGCACACTGGCTGGCGACGGGGGACTCCGATCGGATTCGGATCGAACGGTGGATGCCAAGCGGAGCGCCTGTTCGATACGAGTACACGGTGAGGCAACTGCTATCAGCGGAGCCAGACGTGCAGAAGCTGCAACCGGGCGACGTGATCTACGTGAGCAGAGGCTCATTGCGAGATGGTGAGGAGCGAGGGGGCGACGATGGGAAGTGAACAGGCCGGAGCGCTATCTCTAATCATACGACAGGCGCGAATGGTGAGTCGTCAGATCGAACGGGCAGTGACCGGGCTGACCGAGGAGCAGGCGGACTTCCGATTCGGCGAGGGCATAATGTCCGTCCGAGACACGCTCGTTCATCTAGCCGACAACTGCCTCGCGCTGTCGGCAGAGCTCGAGGGCCGCAAACACGACTTCGGAGCCTGGCGGCCGAGCGGTGAAGGACTCGTTCACCTCCTGCGCGAGTGGGGCGAACTCCGGGAGCAGGCCCTTGCCAAGGTGGCGGAGCGGCTCCGTGGCGTTGACCTCGATGCGCTGATGAAGGTGTCGTTCGCGACCTGGCCGGGATGGAAGGTGCTGACCGAGTGGGTCGTTACACACGACGCCTACCACTTGGGTCAGATATGCGCGTTGCGGCTCGCTCAGTGCCCCGACTGGGACATGTACACAGTGTACGACCCAGACGAAAAATCGGAGTAACCGGACGGCTGTTCGAGAGTTAATCTATAGGGAACGGCGCGCACGCGGCGAGGCTGGGTGTTCGTCCGGTATCATACCGTCATGCTGTGCGCTCAGACCGGTTGCCCGTGAGCGGGCAGGCCGGGGCGCAGAGGAGGTCGAACTTATGCGTTTCCTTCTGGCGGCGTTCGTCGTAGCGACACTTGGGATTGGTTCGGCAGCAAAGGGTCAGTTGCTGAACTCGGGGTGGCCTAAGTGGGGCGTGGATGCTCAGAATCGGCACAAGGTCAGCTTGGCAGGCCCATCCAATCCCAGTCTACTGGTGCGTTGGGTGGGCCTAGGCGCCACCGAAGAGGCCACTTGGGACGGCAGCTACTTCTGGACTCCCCAGGGCCCCCAGCTGAGAGCCTACGATCCCACCATGGGGCAGGCCTACAACGTGATGAATACGACTCCGGGCAACACCTCGGCCGCAACGCAGTGCAAGATGATATTCAACATTCATGACACCGAGGGCCTCGACCCGTTCCGGTGGTGCGATGACGAGGTGAATAGTGGTAACTGCGCTTCCCCGGAGTGGATCGCATCGGCCTGGTCAGGATACGGACGTAACTACCTGTACTTCCCTGACCCGTTCGGCTTCGGCTCGATCGTTCTCTACGTGGTGGGAGGCGCCTGGCGGTCACAGGCACCGACGGCCAACACCACGCAGACGGTGCCTCTCAAGGATACGGACACGCCGGTAACGGTAACCGGATTCCTGTGGACAACCATCAGCGGCACCATCTACTGGCGCTACGTGAACTGCGAGTGGCGGAACCCGGAAGATTACGTTTTCTCACTTCAGGTGCCCAAGCCGTGGGCAGACGCCGGTATCTCCAGCCTCGCCACAGGAACGACGATGTTCTCACCTGCAAGCGCGGCACTCGCTACGAACGGCAACACGATGTACATGGTGGGCCACTACGGCGTTGTTACCTCCGTGAATCTAATGATGGGTTCTGTGGCCTGGCAGCGCGGATTCGACGAGTCCTTCGACGGGCCGGTAGTGGTGCTTGCCAACGGTGACCTGCTGTGGGCGAGTTCCATCAACCCACAGACGGGACGAAAAGGCAACATTCTCTACCGGCTGTCCAACACGGGAGTTGGGAACCCCACCCGGCTGACGTTCGCCAACGGCTCCATCGTGGGCGGGCCCGCATACAACTCGACGAACAACCGTGCATACGTAGTCACCCTAGGCGACGGGGAGAGCGGCATTCATGCGGTCGACACGACGACCATGTCCATCATCGCCTCACGAACCGACATCGGCCAGCTCCGAACGCACCCGGTGATCGACTCCGCAGGGAACATCTACATCGGCAACGAGCAGGGGTTCCTCTATTCGCTGGACTCGAATCTGAACACGCGGGCCAACTATCCGATCTTCGTAGGTGGGCCGATCTCGACCCCTGTGACGATAGCGCAGCCGCAGGGTGCCCCATCACCGCTCCTGCTCGTATCCACCGGCAACTCGGTCTCGGTGTATCGGAACAACGCTGGTGGCCCAGCGCCCGGCTTCGGCTTCGGCATTCCCGCGTCGCCATTCGGCCGCTAAGCCAAAATCTTCTCGCGGATTGGCGGCGGGCCGTCTCCGGCGGCCCGCTTCGCTGTTGGCTGCGCCAGACTTAGGAGGGGTGCAGTAGCTTGCGCATCAGGTCCCTGGCTGCGACCGGAGGGAATTCACCATCCAAAGCCATACGCTCGTCGAATGGACGGTGTGGACCAACGGTCTCTCCAGGGGAGAGCAGGTAGATCATATGCCTCTGTGAGCCTATCGCTGTGGCGCCCACCACCATGAGGCGGAACCCGTTGGCAGACTGGGCCTCATGCAGAGGGGCGATCAACCGAGCATCCAGGTCCCGCAGGGTGTATGCCACTTCGGTCTCATCGCCCCGCATCCTAGCAGCGGTACAGGTCGCAATGTGCAGGAGAGCAAAGCCGTGTGAACTCAGCAGCTCTAGACTTGCCGCAAGCGTGCCGTCGTACTCGGTTTCCGCACCGAACGAATTTGCCACTTTCATCCTGAGTAAGTAGCCGAGGCCTCGTACCTCCGGAGCAGTAGAGACCAAACCGCCAGGCAATCCCCATTCGAACACGAAGGGCCGCAAGCTCGGCACGACACCGTTCTCGTAGGGCCACAGAAGGTTCGCCGGCAGCATGCCTTCGTCGGCTCGCGCTCGGTTCAAAGGGTGGTCGTGAAGCAGGTTGAGGCAATCGTCGAGGAAACAGCGGAGCACGTCCTCGCCGTGGCCACGTGGCCGCGCCTGGCGAAGCGCCAGTCCCCTAGCCGTCTCGGGTGTCAAACACTCCAGGTCGCGGGGCCCGTCCGTCCATATCAGGAGGTGCGGGCCACAGCCGTTAGGGATCACGTGTAGCCGTCGCGTACTCAGCTTCTCTTGCACCAGGCTGATCAACTCGCGCTCGTGCTGTGCGGGCAGGGGTCCCGTCGGCCCGAGCAGCGTGTCGCCGTCCGTTGCGACGAACTCGCATCGGAAGCAGACGTCCCGGTCATCCGGACTCACTCCGGTTGCTGCGGCTAGGAGCGGTCCGTGCGGGATGGAGGTCGGCTCTACGCCTAGAAGGGCGGCAACGGATGTCTCCGGACGGGAGGGGATTGCACCCTCGGGTAGTTCCGCACACCCGACCTCGGACTCGGCCGCGAGGACGTCCAAATGCGGCGTGGGCGCTGCCTGCAGAGGCGTCATCCAATCCAGCTCCTGGCTCGCTTCTCCCACGGCACCGCTCAACACTACGGCTAGATACCGGTCTTGACTGCGCACCCACCCATTGTGCCCGATGCGGAGCCAGACCTTAGCGAAGTCCCTTGACAGCCGGCACTGCTGTTGGTACAATCTCGCTGAATATGGCGCAACTACGTGTGATGCATGCAACCCGGTGGCGGACTGGCAGTTGGTTCGCCACGCGCGCGCTTAGCCAACGACGGAGCGGAGTTCTCCGTACATGGATAGGCGCGCCCGCATGTGATTCCACGGCGGGCGTCGTTCTTTTGGAGCGAGGTTGAACGGTCCATGGCGGCTGGGGAAGTTCTGCTGCTGAACAACGACTATGAACCGCTGAATGTGTGCACGACCATTCGTGCGCTGACGCTCGTGATGTTGGGCAAGGCCGAGGTTGCGCACCATGCGGATAGGCAGCTGCACACTGTCGCGGGACCAGTAACGGTCCCGTCCGTTCTGCGAATGCGTTACCACGTGCGGCGGCCACTACCACAGCTCAAGCTGTGTAGACAGACTGTGCTGGCTCGTGACAACCACACCTGTCAGTACTGCGGTCGCCCGAGCCGCGATCTTACGATTGACCATGTCATCCCCAGGCGCATGGGCGGGACCCACACGTGGGAGAACTTGGTTGCGTGCTGCCGCCGCTGCAACCTGAAGAAAGGCGACAAGTTACTGCCTCTAACGAACATGAAGCTGGTGAGGCAGCCACGCCGACCGCGCTACACGCCGTATATCAGCTTGGCAAACTACCTTAGAGCGCAACAGAACGAACTGTGGCGCAACTACCTACCAGCATTCGAGGACTTCGCCATTGAAGCCTAGGGTAGAATCCGGGTGATGACAACCAAACCCAAACGAGCCGCTGCACCCATGACCACACCTGATGCCCCGCAGGCCGAGACTGCGGCTCCCGATCTTGCAGCGCTGCAGCAGACCATCGAGCAACTCACCAAGGAACGGAATGAAGCCAAGGAGCAGGCGCTTCGGGCTTTGGCCGACTACCGCAACCTCCGCAAGCGCGTGGAACAGGAGTCTCAGGGGATTCGCGCGTACGCTCTGGAACAGGCTGTGTCGGCGTTCTTGCCTGCGATGGACAACTTGGAACTCGCCATCGCCTCCGCCGATCAGGCGTCTAGTGTCAAGGCCGTTGTGGACGGCATCCGACTGATCCAGAAGCAGTTCGAAGCCGCCCTTCAGCAAATTGGCGTCACACCCATCGAAGCGGTCGGCAAGCCATTCGATCCTAGCATGCACGAAGCAGTAGCAGTCGCCGTCTCGGCCGAGCATCCTCCGGACATCGTGTTGGAGGAACTTCGTCGCGGCTACGTGCTTAACGGGAGAGTGATCCGTGCGAGTCGCGTGCGCGTGACCAAGGCTCCGTTCGACGAAGGCGCGAATGAGTAAGACCCTGTTCGGCACCGACGGGGTGCGAGGGGTCGCCAATCGAGACTTATCACCCGAACTCGCTCTGGCCTTGGGGCGTGCCGCGGCAGCTTTCGCAGCTCGACGTGAAGGTCACCCACGCATACTGCTCGGAAGAGATCCCAGGCTTAGCTCCACGATGCTGGAATCCGCGTTTGCTGCCGGGTGTTGCTCAAGTGGTAGTAAGGTGTTCCTAGCCGGGGTGATCCCGACGGGGACACTGGCTCGGTTCGTCCGGGAGAACGGATACACGATGGGGGCGATGGTTTCGGCATCGCACAATCCGGCCGAGGACAACGGCATCAAGCTGATCGGGTCCGATGGACGGAAACTACCGGACGCGTTCGAGGTGGAGATCGAGGACTTACTGCACTCCGATCGCGCCCGCCGGGCGGACCCTCGGAAGGTGGGCACCATCTCGCATCTGAGCGGCCTGCTGGAACAGCACATCGAATGGATCCGGACGGCGTTTCCCATACGCCTCGATGGGCTACGCGTTCTGGCGGATTGCGCTCACGGAGCCGCGACCGAGTGGGCTCGCCCCGCCCTGGAGGCCGCCGGTGCCGAGGTAATCGAGACCGGCGTGCAGCCCGACGGGCTGAACATCAATGCCGAAGGCGGGGCAACCAAGCCGGAGCACCTGCTTCGGGCGACGCTCGAGGCTAAGGCACGGGTTGGGTTGGCTTTCGATGGCGACGCCGACCGAGCGGTCTTTGCCGACGAGAATGGACGCCTGGTGAACGGAGACCACATTCTTGCTCTATGGGCGCTGCACCGCAAGCGTCTCGGCACACTCGACCCTCCGATTGTCGTGGGAACCGTCATGAGCAACATGGGAATGGAAAGGCTTCTGGCAGAACACGGCATCACACTCGACCGCGCCCCAGTCGGGGACCGATACGTGGTAGAGCGCATGGACGCCACGGGAGCGCTTGCGGGTGGCGAACAGTCCGGACACATCGTGTTTCGTGAGAAGGCGCCGACGGGGGACGGGATTGTTACCGCGCTCGAGGTACTGCAGGTGATTGCTCAGACGGGAAAGGGACTAGCTGAGCTGGCCGACTTGTACGAGCCATGGCCGCAAGTGCTGATCAACGTTCGGGTTCGCGACCGGTCCGCATGGCGCACACCCGCAGTGGAGCGTGGCATCGCCGAGGCGGAGCGAACGCTGGGGAACGATGGCAGGCTCTTGGTTCGAGCTTCCGGCACTCAACCGATGCTGCGCGTGATGTGCGAGCACCACGACCGGGAGCATCGCGACCGCGTGGCCGAGCGCGTTCTAGAGCTGCTGCACGACGAAGCGGGGGGAGACATCTACTCGAGAGTGGAGTTGACCGATGCTCTTGGCGATTGATGTAGGAAACACGCACATCTTCTATGGTCTGCACGACGGGCGTGACTGGCGAGCAACATGGCGTCAGCACACGAACCCTGCATGGACCGAGGACGAGATCGGTGCGTTCCTTACCACAATGACCCAGAGGGCGTGCTCCGCAGAAGGTGTGGACCGCATGGCAGTGTGCAGTGTCGTGCCGGCGCTGACTGAACGCTTTCTCATGTATGCGCGTAGGTGGTTAGAGATCGAGCCACTCTTCATCACCCACCTAACCGCCAAGAACCTGCCCATTCTCAACGAGCCTCCGGAGATGGTAGGTGCCGACCGAATCGCCAACGCGGTCGCGGCCATCGAGCAGTACGGCGTTCCGGCGATTGTAGTGGATATGGGAACTGCAACCACGTTCGATGCGATTTCGGCCAAGGGTGAGTACCTGGGGGGGGCCATCATGCCCGGTGTGGAAATATCTACCAGCGCGCTCTTCCACAGGGCGGCTCGCCTCAGCAAGATATCGCTGACCGTGCCTCGGGCGGCGATTGGGCGTAACACGGAAGAGAGCCTCCGCTCGGGCATCGTGCTAGGATTCGCCGCAGCCATCGATGGTTTGGTGGAACGCATCTGCTCCGAGCTCGGGGGTAACCCTGTGGTGGTAGCCACGGGAGGCGTCGCGGACACCATCGTAGGTGCATGCCGCTCGATCCACCATGTGGATCCGATGCTCACGCTCAACGGCATTCGCCTGCTTGCCGAGCCCTGACCAACGCCGTCGCACTTAGCTCCTGAGTGGGTTCACGTACCACAACTCTGTGTACCTAACTGCGCTCTTCTTCGCCGAGACTAACACGCAGCTCGTCTAGGACAGCGCGGTATTCCGCTACGTCGCTCCTTAGCCTCTGGAGAGCTTGTTCCTGGGCCTGAATGCGACCACGCATGCCGCGCAGGGCGGTGGAAGTCGCCAGCTCACCTATGACCGCTGAGAGATGTTCCCAGTGTGCATCTCCCGCCGCTCTTATCTCCTTCAGGTTCTCGAGCAAGGCCAACTGCTGGTCCCTAACACGGTGTGCGGAACGATACAGCTCGGCCACTTCTGGGTCGCTGCTGGCCTCGGCCAAGGTGCTTAGTCGCTCCGTGCTGAGCCGGAGTGCGGGCTCGTCGAGGCCGAGCATGAGTTTCTTCAAAGCCGCCCTGTCTCGGGCTAGCTCTAGCACGAGGCTGCGAAGACGTGTGATGTGCTCCGAGTAGAAAGGTGCATCCGAGCTATCGCGGATCGCAGGGTTCTGCGCTAGGCGATCACACTGCTGTAGCAGCTCTCGGCAGGCGAACTCGGCCTCGCAGTCCAGCCCCGTCGGAATGTCGTCCGTTTGGCGTAGCTCACGAGGGGGTCGGAGCTCGTAAGCCGCCATCAATGCGGCGAGGCAACCTGCTACCACCGGCAACCACCAAGTAAGTCCAACGACAGCCCCTACCACAGATGATGCAGCAGGCAGTGCCACAATGAACCACGTGGGCAGTCTTCGCCCATTTTGACCTCGACGCGTGAGAGCACTGCGCTGCTCAGTCATCTCAGAAGCGAACCCTCAATCCGATGGACGCCTCGTTGACACTTCCTTTGCGCCACCGCACTTGCTGATACGTCTCTAGTCGCTCATGAACCAATAGCGAGTGGCGTAGCCGGTAGTAGTCCAAGCCCGCATCGAAATCACGCACTAGCGTGAGCGCAAGCGATCGTTCGCCGTTCAGAACGTATACCAGACGGGCGAGCCCGAAATCGTTGTCCACATCCTCTTCCGAGTGTCCGCGCCGCGTGCGCACCCACTCACACTCGAAGCGCAGGCTGCCAAGTCGTTGTGTGAAGTCGGCACCATACATCTCCCGGTACCCCCGACCCCGGCCGGGACTGTCCTCGGGGCGACGGACCTCCTGAAACGCCAGTCCCGAAACGCCAAAGTGCCTCCCGGACGCGATGCTAAGACCAAAGGCTCGCCCCACACGCGCCACGTACCCCGTTGGCAAACCTACGTTGCCGCCACACCACGCAATCTTGAGCGGCCATCCGCCGAGGGCGAACCGCGTGTCGGCGCGTGCAGCAGTGACCAGTTCCCTCTCCAGTGACTCGAGTCCGAATGGTAGCTGTTGCTTCCCGACCCGCCAGTAGCCGGTATCTTCAATGTAGAACTCGTTCAAGTACTCGTTGTCTGCATCGCCGGAGATCAGCTCGAGGCGCTGGGAGACGAACGCCCGAAACCCTACTTCTGTGAGCATCGTGACCGATACCACCGAATGGTGTCCGACGTCGTCGTACCAGTGGAAACGGAACTTCCCGTCGCGGTCGGCGCGGGCCATCGGCCACAGGTCCAGATTGACGGACACCTGAGGTTGCTGGCCCAGGGTGACGCAGGCGCAGGCGAAGGCAAAAATGTACAGGCACACACGGAGCATATGCCCCTCGGTTCGCCACTTGCCGGCCGCTCCCTGCCCCCATTAGGCTGCGGTGACTCGGATCACCTCGTCCACGAGCTCCAAGTTGTGCTTGGCCTCCTCGTGCTCGGGTCGAATCTGGAGGGCCTGCTGGAACGCCACCTTCGCCGCTTCGAACACTCGCAGTTGAAACAGAGCGTTACCGAGAACGAACCAGCCATCGGCGTTCCTGGGGTCGAGCCGTAGTGCAGCTTGGTATGCATCGGCCGCCTCGTTGTACGCTCCCAGCTTGTACAGCAGATCTCCGGCATTGAACATCGCGTTGGCATTGCCGGGCTCCAGGTCTATTGCATCCTTCATGTGAGAGAGGGCGCGGTCCCAATCTTGAAGACTGGCACATGCCCGGCCCCAGTTGATATACATATCCGCACTCAACTCCCCGTGCTCGGCCCTAGCGGCGTAGGCCGCGTTGATCTCCTGCCAGTCGTCGGCCTTCTCGGCAAAGTACAGCCATCGTGCCCAGAGGCTCTCGTTCTCGGGGGCCCGCTTGCTTAGTCGGCCTGCCACCTGCGCAGCGAGACGGTAGTCTGACAGGTTGTGGAGTAGGTCGCTCGCGAGCAGCAGGGCACTGTTGCCTACCTTCTCGTCGTCGACGGGTATCAAGGCGTGTTCCACCGCCTCGCGAGGACGGCCCACCTTCGCCAGTGCTAGAGCGAGGAAGTAATGACCGAGCGGGTAATCGGGGGACTGACGCAGGGAGTCTTCGAAGCACGTAATCGCAGCCTCGGCATCACCTAGAGCGAGCCGGCACTGACCTTCGACGAATCGCAGCTTGAACGTGGTCACCGTGTAGTCGCCGGTAGTCTCGTCCTTCCAAGGCATCTTGCGCGTGCGTTCCACCGCCTCGAGCGCTTCGGTATGCCGGCCCAACTGATACAGTGCCGTGGCACGGCTGAACTCGATGGCTGGACTAACGATTCCCCGTGCATCCGCCGACTGGCACGCTGCCATGGCCTCTTCGGGACGGTTCAGGTTGACCATCGCCGATGCCCATAGGTGATATGCTGTCGGACAGAAGTCCTGCCGCTCGTGTATGCGATCGGCACAACCCGCCAGTACCCGTGCGGCATCTTCGTAGCGCCCGGCTACGTAGTAGGTGTTTGCTAGGTTGAACTGATGGAAAACGTTCTCGGGGTCTTTTTCTAACTCCGCTTGGATGAGGGAGAGCGTGCGATCCATCTTCCTACGCTCTTGCATCGCTGTCGGCGAGTAGCCATAGTGCAGAATTCGCGCACCTGCAAGATTCGCGACAGGTAACCCGCTCTCGGTGATGCTTTGCATCACCTGCTCGTGAATGCGCCCCTCGAAGCGTACACCTGGCAGACGCCGGAACAGACGACACGGACGATGGGTAAACACGTCGGCGCCCTCACCTTCCGACATGAAGTTGAGGATCTGCATCATGTACCCGCCGAACTGCGGTCTAACCAGGCCCTCTCGTAAGGTGGGGATGCTGCTGGCCTCCAGTGTTTCGTCGGCGTCCAGCCAGAGGACCCACTCTTTGGTAGCGTGCCGCAGCGACTCGTTGCGAGCAGCAGAGAAGTCGTCACACCATGGGAAGTGAACCACCTTGGCGCCGTACGCCTCGGCGATTTCCACCGTTCGGTCGGCGCTGCCCGTATCGGCGATGACGATCTCGTCTACCACGCCTCGAACGCTGTCGAGGCAGCGTGGTAGGTTCGTTTCCTCGTTCTTCACGATCATACAAAGCGACAACCCAGTGCCGAGGGGCTGCATGGACTCCGGCGACCAGCCGGTCGACACCAAGTGTGCCTCGAGGATGGCGGCACGTGCCTTTGCGTCTTTGCGCTGCTTCGTCGAGATCCACTGACAGGTAGATAAGTTGGTGTAGTACCCATACAAGGCCACTAGGGCTGCCGACAGGCGGTAGTCGGTGCCATCGAGCTTCATAGCATGCTGCACGACTTCGTATGCCAGGTCCTCACGCTGGCTGTAGGCATAGGCCCAAGCAAGCTGCCCTAGCACATCGAGCGAGTCGGGGAACTGTCTTCGTGCCTGTTCCAACGAACTGACGGCCTCTTCCCAGTTGCCGACGTTGAGCAATGCCTTGGCTCGTGCAGCTATGAGTGTAGGCTGATTCGGCTCGTCTCGCAGTGCACGCTCTACCACTGCCAGGTCCACCCCGACCTTACCTCTCACTTCGAGGTCGAGTGCCAGCCCGGCGACAAAGGTCGCCCTGGCGATCGGTTTCACACTCAGCGGCTGAAGTTCGCGAAGTCTCTGCTCGATGACGGCAGCAGCATGGTCCCATGTGTGGTGTCGGTGCATGTGCTCCGATGCGCGGCGCCCCGCCTCTCGGGCAGCCTCACGATGTTCGAACACCTCGCGCATCTGTCGGCGTAGGTGATCCACGCTCGGCTCGGCCCACATCGGTGGGATCGCTAGGTCGAACGATGCAAGCCCCTGCGCGGGACCGGGCGCCTCGGTAGCATCCACGAGATACGCGATCTCATCGTTCACGTAGTCCAGCGGCGCGCCGTGACGGGTGACGATCACCGGCAGCCCACAAGCCATAGACTCGGCAATGGGGAGCCCGTACCCTTCACCGCGGAACGGGTGGACCAAAGCATCGCACGCGCGGTACAGAGCTGGCACCTGCTCCTCGCTGAGGTTGGCCGTGAGGTACACGATGCTCGGGCAGTTAGGAACGGCAGCAGCGGCTCGGATACGCTCTCCCAGGCCTTGGCCACGATAGAAGGATTGGGCGCCGAACTCCTTGATCACCAGACACACGTCTTCGTCCGATTCGAACTCGGCGAGGTATGCCTCCAACAGCACATCGGCACCCTTACGTGGGATCGTTCCACCCACGAAAAGAAAGCGGAAGCCCTTGTCCGTCGGTATATCCATCTTCGGACCATCGGGGCGCATCGTTGCGGGATCGATGCCATGGGGGGTGACGAACACGCGCTCGGGGTTCATGCCCGAAGCTACAAAGCCGTCTCGCACATAGCTGGTAGGCACCCAGAACTGCGCTGCCACCTCGTTGGCCACCCTCACCCACTCTCGAGGCGCCGCCCAATACTCCCAAGGCTGCAAGATGACCAGGTGCCCATAAGGGGGCGTGCGAAAGTCCGGTGGGAACTGGAAGCGGACGGTTACTTCGGGAGGGTCGGGTACCACGTAGAGCCGCTCGGCCAGGTCCCCTTCTCTCTCGCGCCCGAACTCGCCTACACGATCCGGCAAGATTCCGACCTGCCAAGTCGGGTTCCTGCGCAACAACGCCAGGAGGGTTTCACGGTTGCACAATCCCAGACTGTGCTGCTCGAAGAAGGGACCCTCCCAAAGGGTGTTCGGTAGCTGCCTTGCGCTTCGCCTGCTGCCCATGCCATGTCTCCCAAGAGAATGCGGGCCGAGGCTCGCGCCCCGGCCCAGGTTCGGATCCGTTCCTCTCCCCTGCACCTTCCGAAATTGACCGCTCGGATACTGCGGGCCTCGGCTGCCGCCGGGCTAGCTGTAGGAGCGGTCCGCCTCCATGCGAAGCACCCTTCGGGCGCCTGCGATGCTAAACATCTCGTCTTTGAGCAACTTCCGTATCTGAAAGATGCTGCTGATGTCCTCCGGTCGATAACGCCGTTGACCGCCTGCAGTGCGTATGGGACGAAGGTACTGCGGGAACTCCTTCTCCCAATACCGCAGCGTATGCACTTCCACCCCGGTGATGCGGCTTGCCACGCTGATCGGCACCGCTTGTTCCCCACGCGGATGCCTTTGCCTCATGCAGATATCCTCCGCCAGATCGGCATTCAATGCCCGAAAAGAACCCGAATAGGTCGGGAAAGCCTAGGGCTATTATCGGAGCCGGTGAGAGACTTCAACAGGTGACAGAGGAAGCGCCATGCCTCCGCCGCGAGCGGCGGAGGCATTCCCAGGGGTCCCGGAGGGCTGACGCTCTAGGGACCGCCTTCGCCGGCGAACTCGCGCTGAAGGGCCTGAAGCGCCTCGTCCAGCTTCTGCTGGGCCGCACCGTAAGCCGCCCAGTCCTGCTTGGCGAGTGCTTGTTTGGCCTCGGCCCGAGCCGCCAAGGCCCGAGCAAGCACCTGCTGTGGGGTCTCCTTAGGCACCTCGGCGGCTACCTGGGGTTTGGCGCCGGGCTTCGGCGCCGGTGTCCCCTCGACGGGAGGCGCCTGGTCGCCGAACAGGCGCGCCAGCGCCTCGGCGTAGGTGTCGCCCACCACGGCCCGGCGCTGGGTGGCCAGCGCCACCTTCTTCAACTCGGGGATGGGGCGGTCGCCGGCAGCTTGAAGGTACAGCGGCTCCACATAGATGATGCTGCTACCGACAGGAACCACTAGCAGGTTGCCCCGACGCACACGCGAGCCGCGTTGGCCGACCAACGTGGCCCACTGTGATATCTCCTCGTTCTGATAGAAGATATTGCTCGCCTGCTTCGGACCTACTAGGCTGCTGGTGCGCGGGAAGCGGTACAGGACGAGCTCACCGAAGCGATCGGGGTCACAGTGTGCCGCCAACCACGCCGAGAGGTTCGGCCTTCCGAGAGGTGTGAATGGCAACATGAGGATGAAGCTGTCCTTGTCGTCATCCGGCACCCGAAGCTGGCAGTAGTAGGCCTCCATCGGACGATCCCCGCCCTCTTCCGTGGACTCCTTGGGTAAGGACCAGCGATCCTCCTTCTGGTACCACACCTTTGGGTCTTCGATGTGGTAGAGCTGCAGCTGATTGCACTGTGCCATGAACAGGTCCTCGGGGTACCGGATGTGAGCTTGCAGGCTTTGAGGCATAGCGGATCTCGGCTTCACCAATCCGGGATAGATGCTGAGGTAGGTCTTCAAGATGGGGTCCTGCTCGTCGAAGTTGTAGGCGGTCATCGCCCCAGTCGCGGCATCAATCACCACCTTCACGCTGTTACGAATGTAGTTCGGGGCGTAATCCGATCCACCGGAATGTGCGGAATACGGATACCGATTCGTAGTCGTATATCCGTCCATCATCCAGTAGACTCGCCCATCTGCTAACACCGGATACGGATCGTCGTCGAAGGAGAGGAACGGATAGACCGCATAGGCACGCTCCATGATGTTGCGACGCAGCAGCACCTTGGAGCGAGGCGTGAATGCCTCTGTCGTTATGACGTTGAACTCCGATAGAGCCGCTGACACTAACAGCCTTCGGAAAAAGCTGCCGACCGCGATCCCGCGATTGCCAGGGAACGACGGAGCCAGACTCTGGCCATCCGGCTGGGCCTCCGTCTCCGCGGAGATCTCTGCGATCTGGCTGTGCACGAAAACCGGGTCGCCGGGGCCCTCGGTATAGTATAGCCTCGACTCCTTCACCGGAAGGTCCGGAGGATACTTAGGTGGCAAGTCGGCTACGATGAAGTTCGGGCGCCCTTCCGGGTCAGCGGCATTGACTGGGTTGAGGACCACACCCATTCCGTGTGTATATTGGAAGCGCAGGTTCTGCCACGTCTTCGCACCGGGTCCGAGGCCGTCCGTGTCCAGCTCTCGTGCTCCAATGTTGACCATACGCTGCTTGCCGTCGATCCTGTAACGGTCGAGGTCAACCTCTCGGAAGCGGTAGTACTGTTTGATGACCTGCAGCCCGTCGTAAGTGTCATTGATGACACGATAGTCCCACAGCCGCATGTTCTCCAACGTGCCGGCTGCCGCTCGTAGATCCTCGGCGGTAGGCTCGGCACGCGGCTGCCAGTTGACCACGCGGATGCGATCTAGCATGTAGGCGAATCGTGTGTAGTCAATCGCATGCTTGATGAAGGGGGACTCCTTCTCGAGCTCGTTGGGGCTCACCACAGTCGTCTGAAGGATGCCGGGATACACGAGGTAGCCCACGATCCACATGAGCACCAGCGCTCCCAACCCGTAGCCGTGCAGATGGAAACGGCGGAGGCTCCACGCACCGAACGCAAACACCGCGGCGAGAGCCCAACACAGGTAGGCAATCACTGCCAACACCGGCAGCCTCGCAGACACGTCGGCTGCGCCAGGCCCGGTGAACAGGTTGCCCCCTACGTACAGGAAGCTGAACCGTGCAAGCCAAACCTGCCAACCGAGCAAGGCCAAGGTAACAGCGGCCAGCAGGTTCAGTTGGGGGGTCGCCCTTGGGATAGATAGGTACGCCCGACCGAAACCAGCGATGGCTCGTCCAGCCAGATAGATGCCGGCTACCGCGATCAGGGTCAGCAGCGACAAGAAGAAGGCCGAGCCTGCGAGGCTCTCTAGCAACGGTAGCCGGAAGACATAGAATGAGATGTCGGTCCTGAAGATCGGATCGGTCTTGCCGAAGGGCGAGGCATTCATGAATAGCAGCAGGCTCTCCCACTGCCCTCGGAGGCCTAGGCCGAACAGCACGGCGAGCAACGCGACCAGAATCCACGCCACCCGAAGGATGCCACCACGGCCCGCGCGCATCAGGGCTGTATAGAACTCCCTCGCGGGGTGATCCACGCCCGGATGAACAATGGAGAACGAGCGAAGCGCCCCTGCCACGTTCAATCCAAGGAACAGGAGCGACACCACGAAGCCAATCGCGAAAAGGAGGAGCCGGGTGTTGAACCGCACCGCGAACACCTGAGGCTGCCGCGCGTCCTCCAGGAACCACAGCCAGTTCAAATAGGCCGTCGTGGCCGCCCCACCGAAGGCGACAATCAGGACGAGTACGAGCAGCAGGACGATACCGAATTTGCGGCCTCGCGTCATCTCTTGCTTGCGCTCCGACAGCATGATGCCCTCCCTTGTAGCGATCTCGCGGCGCGCTGGGCGCCTCACCCTGTACTGTGACTACGGACAATACCCGGTACGGGCTGCGTTGGCCTCGCCCGAACCTAGTTAGCGCCGAGTGACTCGCGGGGCCCAACGACACCCGATGCCCGAGTCAGCATGTCGGGTATGATGCTGGATCGCACGGCCGCCTCAGGCGGTCGGCCTCTCTGCCCGTTCGCGGGCCGAGCAACATCGTCCGTAGGGAGGCTATAGCCAGTTGGAGTTACGTCAATACGAAGTGCTCTACATCGTGGCTCCTGAAGTCTCGGAGCCGGAAGTAGAGGCCCTTATCGCCCGATTCGACAAGGTCGTCGCCGACAACGGCGGCGAAGTGGAGAAATCCGGAGTTTGGGAAAAGCGCCGCTTGGCGTACGAGATCTCCGGCCGCCGTGAGGGTGTGTATTGCCTAATGCACATAAAGGCCCCTCCGGCATTGCCCAAGGAACTCACCCGCCAAATGTCCATCACGGAGCACATCTTGCGAGTCCGCGTGTACTCCCGGGACCCAGAGCGCGACGCTCCCCGAGTAAAGAAGGCGAAGGTGGAGGTCAACGGTGATCAATAGGATAGTGCTCGTCGGCAGGCTCACCAAGGATCCCGAGTTGAGGACCACCAACACGGGTAAGCAGGTGGCATCGTTCCGAATCGCCGTGGATCGAGCCTTCAGCCAGGAGCAGCAGGCCGATTTCATCAACATCGTGTGCTGGGGCCAGACCGCAGAGTTCGTCTCGAACTACCTGACGAAGGGTCGGCTGGTCGGCGTGGACGGCAGGCTGCAGACTCGGACCTGGGAGGACCAAGAGGGCCATAAGCGATACGATTTCGAAGTCGTTGCGGAGCGCGTGAAGGGGCTAGACCGCCCACGCGACAGCGAGTCCCGCGACTATTTAGATGCGGTTAGCGCCGACATGCCGGAGCCTGTGGACAGCGGGAACGGCGACCCATTCGAAACGGAGTAGAGATACGGATATGAGTGAAGAACCGATTACCGAAACCGTGGAGGAGTCGACCCCCGTTCCTGCTGAGACTGTAACTCCGGGCGAGGGGACTGGAAAAGAAGAGGCCCCTCGTCAACCGGGCACATACCGCAGCGGTCCGAAGCCGCGCGATGCGGAAAGTCTTGGGGCGGGGCCCCGCGATCGCCAACGCCGATTCAAGCGACGGCGGAAGATCTGTGCCTTCTGCATTGAGAAGGCCCGGGTGATTGACCACAAGGAAGTGCCCAAGCTTCGTCGCTTCCTTACGGAGCGTGGGAAGATCATGCCAAGGCGCCAGACTGGGACGTGCGCCAGACATCAGAGAATGCTCGCAACCGCCATTCGCCGCGCCCGGGAGTGCGCGCTGCTGCCGTACGTCGCCCAGTAGATATCGGGCGGTCCCAAGCCGGGCCGCCCAACGCGACCCTACGGCGTGGCGCTGACCACGCCGTTTTGTCTGACACCACGGAGGAACTTCAGAGAATGGAACCTGTCGCAATTCTCGACAATCCACTTCGGCTCGCCGAGCATGACCCGAAGGGCATGATGGGACTCGCCCTAGCCTTCCCGCAACAATGTGAGGAGGCGATCAGCATCTACCGTTCGTCCGGATTTCGAGCGCCCCAGAATCCTATCCGAAACGTAGTCGTATGTGGTATGGGAGGGTCGGCTGCGGGTGGCGACCTGCTGCGCTCTGTGGCGGAAGAGCAGGGATCGGTGCCTGTGGTGGTTTGCCGAGAATACGAGCTACCTGCATTCGCAGGCGAGGAGACGTGGGCCGTGTTCTGCAGCTACTCCGGCAACACCGAGGAGACCTTGAGCTGCTTCGAGCAGGCTAGGCAGAGGGGATGCCAGCAGCTGTGCATCACGAGCGGCGGCAAGCTCGGTGAACTGGCCGAGCGCGAGCAGGTCCAGGCGATTGCCATCCCCGGCGGACAGCCGCCGCGCACGGCTCTGGGCTACCTGTTTCTTCCGCTGCTTCTCGCAGCAGCGGAAGTTGGCATCGTCTCGGCGGTAAACGTGGAGTACCTGGTGTCCGACCTCGAGCGTATCCGTGACGCCTACGGACCCGCAACCCCTCTTTCGGACAACGGCGCGAAGTGGCTCGCTTCCGAGTTGGATGGGCGAATCCCCATCCTGTACGGGCTCGGCGGCTATCGAGGGGTGGTGGCCTCTCGCTGGAAGTGCCAGATCAACGAGAACTCGAAGATGCACGCGTTCGCCCACGTGCTCCCCGAGATGAATCACAACGAGA
Organism: Fimbriimonadia bacterium; assembly: GCA_039961735.1. Taxonomy (NCBI): domain Bacteria; kingdom Bacillati; phylum Armatimonadota; class Fimbriimonadia; species Fimbriimonadia bacterium. Next base: position 7,709 of record JABRVX010000009.1, on the reverse strand, counting down.
TCGTGGGCTGGACCCGGGCGCAGTCGCAGTCCGACAGGTTCTCCGTGGTACTGCTCTTCGACGGCACTGAGTCGGAAAGGATGCACAAGCGCTGGGAGGTCACACGAAACCTGATCGAGCCGATGCCTGTGCACGGGATTATGGTGGACGCCAGAGACCTGGTGACCCGGATGCTCTCCCTCTGTTACCTCGGTGACTTCGTGAGCCTGTACCTTGCAGCTCTCGGTGAAACGGACCCGGAGGAGATCGCGGCCATCAACACGCTGAAGGCGGAGCTGGCGAAGCTCGACGGCTAAGGAAGGCGGGGCACAACGTGATCCGAGGCGAGTTAGCACAGACAATCCAAGCGGCACTCGAACACGCCGTACGTGAAGGTGCCCTGCCTGAGTGCGACACCCCTCCGATCAGCATCGAGAGACCGAAGAACCCCGAGCATGGAGACTACAGCTCGAATATTGGGATGTTGCTCGCTCGCGGCCTGCACAAGCCTCCTATCGAGGTTGCGCAAACCATCGCCTCCCACATCTCTCATCCTGGCGTGTCTCTTGCCAAGGTTGCTGCCCCCGGCTTCATCAACTTGCGTCTAGACCCGGATTGGATCGCCGGCCATCTGCCTCGGGTCTTGGCGATGGACGAGCGATTCGGCGAGACCGACATCGGACGAGGCAAGCGGGCACTGGTCGAGTACGTGAGTGCCAACCCGAACGGGCCCCTCACGCTGGGGCACGGAAGGAATGGTGTGATTGGCGATGTTCTCGCACGCTGCTTGCGCAAAGCCGGCTGGGAAGTGGAGACAGAGTTTTATCTGAACGACTCCGCCGCCTCATTGCAGATGCAACTCTTCGGCGAGAGCGTCCGTGCGCGCTACCTGCAGTTGCTCGGCTACGACGTGTCCCTACCGGACGACGGCTACAAGGGTGAGTACCTTGTCGAGCTGGCCAAGGCAATCCGCGAGAAGTACGGGGATAGTCTGGCGGAGGGCGACCACGCCCAGGACAAGTTGCTCTTCAAGCGCCTCGCCGAGCAAGAGATGCGAGACGACCAGGCGAAGGACATCGAAGCCTTTCGGCTCCACTTCGACCACTTCGTTAGTGAGCAGAAGCTGCACGACGATGGTTTGGTCGAGGCCGCGGTCGCACAGCTTCGCGAACACGGCTACGCCTACGACCGTGAGGGCGCGGTGTGGTTTCGCTCCACCGACTTCGGGGACGACAAGGACCGACCGCTCGTTCGGAGCACGGGGGAGCCAACTTACATCGCGGCGGATGCCGCTTACCACAAGAACAAGTACGACCGTGGCTACGACCTGATGATTGATGTGTGGGGCGCGGACCACCACGGGTACGTGCCACGGATGAAGGCGGTCGTAGCCGCAATGGGCTACGACCCCGACAAGCTACAGCTTCTCATCTACCAGCTCGTCCGCTTATGGCGAGGCAAAGATCAGGTGAGAATGTCCACGCGTGCAGGCGAGATGATCACCCTGCGAGAGGTCCTGGACGAAGTGGGGGTAGACGTAGCACGCTTCTTCTTTCTGATGCGCTCGCATGACACGGCGCTGGACTTCGACTTGGAACTCGCCAAGAAGCGGTCGGACGAGAACCCCGTGTACTACGTGCAATACGCGCATGCACGCATCTGCAGTATTTTGCGGAAGGCGGAGCTGGAGGATCTCCAGGCAGGCGAGTGCACACCGGGACTATTGACTGACCCGGCGGAAGTGGTGCTGGAGCTGAAGCTTCTGGAGCTCCCGGACGAGGTGGAGCGCGTGGTCGTCGAGACAGCGCCCCATCGCCTCACCACTTACAGCCAAGATCTGGCGCGGCTCTTCCACCTGTTCTACGATCGCTGCAGAGTGGTGGACCCGGCGAACCCCGAACGGAGCCGTGCACGACTTACGCTATGCCAGGCGGTTCGCGTGACGTTGAGGAACTCCCTCGAGCTTATGGGGGTCTCCGCCCCCGAGCGCATGGAGAAGGAAACCGATGAAAGGTAGCGGCAATTCCGGCCGACAGGCGAGCAGAAGACCGGCCCGCCCCAAGCTACCCCGCGTGCGCGTGCCGGTGGAGGCGCTGATCCTTCGCTTCCAGGAGTTCTTCCACATCGAGGCATCCGGCGGCATCGCACTCATGGCCTCGATGGTTATAGCTATGCTATGGGTCAACCTTGGCGGACACCATGTGTACGAAGCCCTCTGGCACACGCCTATCGTGGTCGGCATAGGCGACTGGGTCACCCGGACGAACCTCCACCACTTGATCAACGACGGCCTAATGGCACTGTTCTTCTTCGTGGTCGGCCTGGAGATCAAGCGCGAGCTTCTGGTCGGCGAGTTGGCCTCTTTCCGCAAGGCTGCGCTCCCTGCACTTGCCGCGTTGGGTGGCATGGTGGTACCGGCCCTGATCTATGCCTCGCTCAACTACGGCACGCCCGAGGTACACGGGTGGGGAGTGCCGATGGCCACGGACATCGCTTTCGCGCTCGGGGTGTTGGCGCTGCTGGGAAGCCGCGTCCCAGACGTTGTGAAGGTGTTTCTCGCGGCACTTGCAATCATAGACGACATCGGTGCGGTGCTCGTCATCGCGCTGTTTTACACCTCGGATATCAACTGGGGCGCCCTGGGTATAGCGGGAGTATTCTTCTGCGGATTGCTCGTGTGCAACATTTTCCGCGTCCGCAACGCCATCGCGTACTGGATACTCGGTTTCTGCGTTTGGGCAGCATTCCTCAGCTCCGGAGTGCACGCAACGGTTGCCGGCATCGTGGTGGCCGCGACGATTCCACTTCGCTGCGGCATGGAAGCGGAGAGCTTACTGGAGCGCCTTCGCTCCATGCTGCGAGAACATCAGCGCTCGCAATCGGCTGGTGCGGAGTCTGAGGGCGAGCTGGCCGACCGCCAGGCTTCCATTGACGCCTTGCAGCAGGCCGCTTACATGTTCGAACCGCCCTTGCAGCGCTTCGAGAGAGCGCTCCATAGTTGGGTCACATTCGGCGTAGTGCCGCTTTTCGCTTTGGCCAATGCAGGTGTGCTGCTGACGGCGAAGCTAGCGGAAGCGTACTTCGGGCCGGTTAGCATGGGTATCGTCCTCGGCCTAGTCGTTGGGAAGCCGCTCGGCATCGTTCTCTTCTCGTGGTTCGGGGTGCGCTGTAAGCTCGCGGTTCTTCCGGAGGGCACGCGGTGGTACCACATCTTGGGAGCAGGCTGCCTTGCGGGAATCGGATTCACTATGGCGCTCTTTATCGCCAACCTCGCGTTCACGAACGGCTCAGAGATCGAGGGCGCAAAGGCAGGCATCCTCTCGGCCAGCGTCGTTGCCGGCCTGCTCGGGTGGTTCATGCTCGCGTACCTGTGCCCCAAGCGCGCTCGAACTTAGCCGAGTGCCGGCTGATACCCGTGTGCTATACTTGCCGTTGCTCGCTAGAGTACGTTCGTTTACAATAGGATTATGCGCGCAGACCTGGTGGTGATCCTCGGCCCGACGGCATCGGGCAAGACTGCGACTGCCCTCCGCCTAGCCGAAGCGATCGGAGGCGAGATCGTGTCCGCCGATTCCATGCAGGTGTACCGTGGTCTCGACATCGGCACCGCCAAGCCTACGCGGGAGGAGCGGATGCGGGTTCCGTTTCATCTGCTCGACGTGGTGGACGTGGACGAGGACTTCACGGTCGTCGACTTCCAGCGGCTCGCAGCGGAGAGCGTCGAAGACATCCGGTCGCGGGGGCGAGTTCCCATCCTGTGCGGCGGAACCGGGTTCTACATCCGCGCGTTCCTCGAGGGCTACGCGATGGATCGGCTCCCTTCCGACGCGGCTCTGCGGGAGAGACTGAACCGGGAGGCTCTGGAGTCCGGTGTGGAAGCGTTGTACGCTCGCCTCGCCGAAGTGGACCCCGAGGCCGCGGCTCGCATCGGCCGGAACGACCGGTTCCGAATCGTACGGGCGCTCGAAGTGTGCGAGGCCGGTGGCAGACCGTTCAGCAGCCTGCAGACCAAGGCGCCGATCCCACTGAGGAGCCTGAAGGTCGGCCTGTGCTGGAGCCGGTCCGAGCTGTACCGACGAATTGACGAACGTGCGGCTGCGATGCTGGAAGCAGGGTGGCTGCAGGAGACACGCGACCTGCTGTCAAAGAGTTATGCAGAAACCGCAGTCGCAAAGCGGGCGCTCGGCTATCGCTGGCTGATCTCGCACCTGAATGGCGAGATGACGCTGGACGAGGCCCTGGAGATGATTCGGCGCGATACACGCCGATATGCAAAGAGACAGATGACTTGGTTCCGTAAGGAACCGGACGTGAATTGGATCAGTGCCGAGAGGAACGGTCCAGATGTTTGGGAGCGTGTGCTCCCCTTGTTGCACAGCTAGGAGGACTGGTTCGATGGCAAAGGCCATAAACCTACAGGATATGTTCTTGAACCAATGCCGAAAGGAAGGCATTGGTGTTACCGTTTATCTGATCGGCGGTGTTCAGTTGCGCGGCCTCGTCCGCGGCTTCGACGCCTTCACCGTATTGCTCGACAGCCCTGGCAAGCCCACTCAGCTCGTGTATAAGCACGCCGTGACTTCCATCGTGCCTGCTCGGCCAATCAGCGGCTATCGGCCTGTACACGAAGTGTCCGAAGGCAGAGAAGAGGGGCCCATCGGCAGCGAAGAGGAGTGACCTCGCAGATCTCGACACCCTTGCAGTTCACCAAGATGCACGGGATCGGTAACGATTTCGTCATCGTGGACGACCGCGACTCACGGCTGTCTGAGGATCTGCTGCCTGCGCTCTCCCGCCTCCTGAACGACCGGCGCTTCGGTGTGGGGGGAGACGGCCTCATCTTGCTGCGCCCAGCCAAGGAAGCGGGGAACGACTATGCGATGCGGATGCTGAACCCGGACGGTTCCGAAGCGGAAATGTGCGGGAACGGCATCCGCTGCCTCGCGAAATTCGCCTTCGAGGGGGGCGTGTGCGGGTCGCTGAGCCCAAAAGTGGAGACCGCATCTGGGACCCTCGAACTGGAGCTGGGCATCACCGACAACCGAGTGGAATCGGTCACCGTGGAAATGGGTCAGGCACGGTGGCGGCGGCGGGACATCCCCGTAACGGGACCGCCGGAGGACAGCTTCATCGCTCAACCCGTGGATCTGCTCGGTCGGACGTTCATCGTGACGGCGGTGTCAATGGGCAACCCCCACGCCGTCGTGCCTGTAATTGACGCTGGGCACGTGCCGCTACACGAGTGGGGACCGGCTCTGGAGACCGCGCCCATCTTCCCGCAGCGCATCAACGTTCACTTTCTGCAGACGGTCAGCCGCTGGGAGATCGTTCAGCGCACCTGGGAGCGTGGCGCCGGGGCGACTCTGGCTTGTGGGTCTGGAGCATGCGCGTGCGTGGCAGTGGGACACAAGCTGGGGTTGGTGGAGCGGGATGTGACCGTGCACCTGCCCGGCGGGGACCTGCACGTCGAGGTGGTCGGCGATTTCCACATGCGCATGACCGGCCCGGCGGAAGCCGTGTTCACCGGAACTATAGAGCCCGCCTTCCTAGAGAGCAAACTGCAGTAATCGCCGGGGGTGGGCGTTGGTTCGTGCCCGCGCTTCCCCTGACCTGTGCGACGGGCTCACGGCCTCACACGCATCTCACTTCTGGCCGAGCATGTTGTAGCCCACGTTGCCGAAGTGCGAGCGGCTGTAGTTCACCTCGTTGATGAAGAAGTCGGAGTATCCGTCTATGTTCACACCACCCCACAGCACGTCCCCTCGTTCGTTGATCCGGCGTCCAGACGTGCCGTAACCCTGGCCCAGCACTTCGAAGGAGATCGGGCGGGTGTCAACGAATGTCTGAGCGTAACCGCCGAACTCCGCGCCCTCCCCCGACCACACTAGTGTACCCGCACCGTTCATACCTGCGGCGTGAATGATAGTATGTCCCGAGAGCACCTCCTCACTGATCGCGCGGTCACCGTGGTACAGCACCTGGCGCCCCCCAGGGTACTCCGCGGTGAAGCTGAACACGGGCACGCCTTGATCGTCCAAGCGCCGTTGACCAGCCTGTGGCCACGTGTGGATGTCGTAGGACATGCCCGGACCAACTAGGCTCTCGGTCCAGTTCTTCTGGTCCACGAACAAGCTGAGCATCTGACCTCCCCAGGGAGCCCGATGGATGGCTTCATAGAGCACCTGCCCTCTCTCATTGATGCCCCGAGTGCGGGCAGCACGATCTGGACCCAACCACTCAGAGAGGTTCTCGCGGTTGCGGTATGCATCGAAGTAGTCGTACGCCGTTGCGGCAGCGTAGTAACACACGTCGCCGCGCGAGTTGATATACACCTCCGAGGGGTCTGCGGAGACTGCATACATCCCGGTTTGCAGTCGCTCGTGCTGCCACCACAATCCCTGAGCGCGCGACATACCGACGACACCCAACGATCCGGTGGCACAAAGAAGAACTAACACAAAACGTCTCATGCTGATCCTCCATCCATGCACCCCGAGCCCCTCTCTGGGGCTCGGGGTAGGTCGGGGAGCCTACGGCTCGAACTCGCAGTCACCGCCGGGGCGCGGCGCCTAAATCCCACGCATCACACCATTGTTGTTGCCGATGTAGATGATTCCTTCGGCATCAACTGCTACGTGCGGCCGGGCGCCGTACGGGTCGGTGGGATGTCCGACCGTGCCGCCGACATCTACCGGGAAACACTGGGCAATGGCTCCGCTGCGCTCCACGATGTACAGGTAGCCTCACAAGCCGCCCGCGAGCAACACTGCTCTAGATCGAGATTGCACCCACGAGCACGATGGATGCGGTCTGGCCAGGCTCCGGATCTGCCTTTGCCTTCCCACCGCGGAACAACGGACCGGCCCGAACCTTCGAGCCTTCCTCTCCGAGTGGCGCAGAACGCCAGACGAGAGCCGGCTCGTCACCCATGTCTCTGATGCAATACACGCGTCCGTTGTCCGCCCCGAAACAGATGCCCCAGTCGTCCGAACCAGAGGAGAACTTGACGAGGGTAGGCGAAGACCGAACCGGAGAGCGCACTCCCTCTACTTCGGCGGGAAAGCGCCACTCGAGTTGGGCTGAGCGGTACTCGTTGATGGCGACAGCGTTCAGGTAGCCGTCGTCGGAGCCGAAGTACACGGTGGCAACCTTGCCGGGTGGAGACGATCCGGGACCGCCCTGAGGTAGGTAGTTGGTCGTCGGAGCACACACGATGCCCGTGTTGATGGCCGGGTTGCCGGGCAATTGCACCTGCCACACCGTGGTGCCGATTGGCCCCGCATCTTCGGGTGACGAGTATCTGTCCCGGTTTGCGCTTCGAAGATAGCCGAAACCTGCCATCGGCCACTGCGACTTCAGAATGTAGTGCTCATGGTCTACTTGGCCCTGCCCCCCCGCAAAGGGTGAGGAGGCCTAAGGCCGACACGATGTACCTGCACATGCTGTGTGCCCTCCTCTTTCGCCCGCGCAGCCGGGGGAGGACCTGAGCAGTCACACGTAACACCTCCGAGGCACTCCTTTCGCCCGCGCAGTCGGGGGAGGATCGCACCGCACGACCCGCTCGCTGCACGGGCCTGTAACCATCCTATCACGACTCGCCCACTTTGTCAACCTACATTGCGGGCTGTCTCCGTGGCATCGCCGTCCCGGCGATGCAGCCACCGTGGTTTCGCCGCAGCAGATCTACGTCACGCTTCGACGGGCTCAGCGTGACGGTTTGGGCGTCGCCC